>CALKQT010000017.1 GCA_937990735.1 uncultured Campylobacter sp.
CGCAGGGACGGAATTTTAAGCTTAGAGCTTTAAATTTATCCTTAAATTTAGGACGCTGTGTAAAATTCATATAAAAAATTCGCATTATGTGCGGACGAGTGAGCTTTGAAGTTCCAAAATTCCTAGAATTTCGCTAAAATTGCGGGCAAATTTAAAGAGGGGCGAAATTTTGACTATTTATGATTTGGAGCGCCTGCGACTGGATGCGAAAAAGCACGTGGAGCAGCTAAAGTTTATTGCCACCGCAAGCACGATCGCCTTGTTTGCGGTGTTCGGCGCTATCGCGTATTTTGCAGATAGGCAAGGCGCGCAGAGTTTTAGCGCGACGATGCTTATGCTGCTGGCGGTCGCCTCGCTCGCCGTAAGCCTGCGCGAGGTGCACTTAAACGGCTGGCAAAAGGATCTCGTCGGCACGGAAAATATCTTAAAGTTTGGCGCGGTAGCAATCTCCTTTTTGATCTTCAAATACTCCGCGGCCTTGCCGCAGGCGTTGATAGGCTTGGCCGCGCTCGCGCTTGCGGTGTGGCTAGCGGCGCGGCTTTATGCGCTCGGCGTAAGAAGCGCGCAAAAGATCTTTACGGGGCGGTACCGCCAAAGCTACAAGCAGCACTATCTGGCGCCTTTCGTGCGCGAGCTCGGCTACGAATACGTCTCCTACGGCAGCGTGCCGTTTTGGCGCGTGGTGCAGAGCGATCTGTTTGAGTTCATCGAAAATCTGCGCGGCAACGACCGCGTGGGCGGCGCGTGGCAGGGGGTGAGCTTCGAGTTTAGCGACGTGAGCTTTTTCCATCAAAATTTGCAGCACGAGCTCGTGGGGGCGTTTTTCGTAGCGGAATTTAACAAACGCATCATCGCGCCCGTTTTCATCTATCCGCGCGAGATACAAAATAAGCAGCACGTAGGTCTAAAGCCCGTTGCGATGGACAACGTGGAGTTTGCCGCGCGATACAAGGTGCTAAGCGACGAGCCGCAAAACGCGATGTACGTGCTAACGCCTGCATTTATGGAGCGGTTTTTGGCGGTGGGCGATGCGATGGGAGCGCAGATCTGGGCGAGCATCAGAGAGCGGCGGATCCATATTTTCGTGCACACTAGGCGCGATAATTTCGAGCCTAGCGTCTATGAAAGCGTGCTGCGCCGCGACCCCGCAAGCGAGATAAAGAGCGAAATTTTAAACTTTTTGAGTATCGTTAAAATTTTAAAACTGAATGTGAGGATTTGGATTTAGACAAACGCAGTTGATTAGATAAAATTTTATAGATTTTTACGCAAACCGAGCGTCGATCATTTGGGCTTATACTTGCGGTTTTATGGTTTTAGGCAAACAGATAATTCTTCTTGATGTAGTCGATATCTATATTTTTCTGCAAAAAATACTCTTTGATATCGTTGTAAATTTTATCGTTGTAGATATAGATAAGATAGTATCTTGGTAAAATATTTCTATATCCTGGGTTGGTCGTATATTCGGCGACCCTTATAAATGGCAGAGCTCTAAAGCCTTTGAGGTTTTTATTCACCGATAGATAAAATATAAAATTTAAGAGAAATCCCCATAGGTAGATAAAAAATATTATCTCCAAAAGTTCCCATTTTAAAGCTATGAACCCCATTATCGTAAGAGATAAATTGCAGATATTCCGAGAAATTTTTGAGCTAATAAATACGTCAATCGAAAAGCTCCTTCGCAGTTCGTCGAATTCTACTTTGCAAAATCTCTTAACGACGCCGTTTTCGATAAATTCTATATATCTATCCGTAAACCTTATTTGCTGCTTGCTACGAATTAACTTAAAGATACATATCGCAATAAGAATCCCTAACATTACCAAATTCATAACTACGCCTTTTGGCGAACATAGAGATCCGCATTCCATAAAATCCTCTATTATAGCTATCGTTAAGACGGAAAATAACAATACCAAATACCAAGCGATCGCAAAAAATTTTTCATAGCCGTTTATAATCAACGGCTCTTTGTCGTAATCCCTGGGTTTTTGCTTATTAGAAATTTCCATTACTTTACATTCTTTTTATGAAATTTTGATTTCTCGTAATGGTTTTTCGCATAGCCTAATCGATTTTTACTTTGTGTCGCCATTACTTACTCCTTTTATTTATATAA
>CALKQT010000018.1 GCA_937990735.1 uncultured Campylobacter sp.
TGCTAGGCAGCGCCTCGACGAACATTACTCGAAAGATTATCTGCGTCTTGCTCGCACCGAAGCTCTTCGCCGCCTCGATTACGCCGCTATCGACCTCCAGCAGAGCGCTTTCGATGAGCCGCGCGATAAAGGGCGCCGAGCCGATAGTAAGCGGTACGATCGCCGCGGTGGTGCCGATGCTCGCGCCGACAAGAAGCTTTGTAATTTGGCGATACGAAATTTCAGATTAAAATTTGCTTACATTCGAACTTAAAATTTTAAGAAATCAAGCAATTTAAATTTAGATTTCTTAAATTTAATTCTATAAAATTTTAGCCTTTGCTGTTACGGATTTTATTTTGAGTTCGTAAATTTTCGTGCGCTTTAATGATGCTCTGGAGGCGAATTCTACGCGCGACATGTAGTTTGGGGTGTATTTTTCGCAAAGTATCCGTAGGGCGTAAATTTTACGCTCGTCATCTAACACTTCGTTTGCTTCACAAACGGCGATCGCACTGCGGTACTCCGTCGTATAAACTCTAGAGCCTAAAGCGGTAGCATCGTTTGCGATAGATCGGTATTCTTCGTCGCTTGGGGTAGGAACGCGGTTGTAGCTAACAAAAACAGCCGTTACCGCGCGTCCGTTTTGAAAGAGTTTCGCCTTTGTACCGGCAGGCGCGCCGTGGATATAAATAATGTCTGCATCGCGCACGGGCGAGATAGGCACGCTAAAAATTTCGCCGCTCTCGTCTATGCAGCTAAGCGTAGCATATTCGCTCTCGTCGATGATTTTTAACGCCTCATCTTCGCTTAGCTGCCTATCTCGTCTGCGCATTTAGTCCATCTGGTTGCGTAAGAATGCGGGCTCATCGAGCTCGTCGTAGGTTTCGTCTCCGTTAAAATCGCCGCTACTTACCTTTTGTCTAGAAAAGATAGAATTTCGACCCATGCTCTCTAAAAGCGCCTTCCTGCGATCCGCTACGTTATCGCTGGCGACCTGCTTTTTTTCCTCGATGCTCCTTTCAAAGCCGGTGGCGATGAGAGTAACTTCGACGCGGTTGTTTTCCATCTTAGGATCTGTGGTGGTGCCCCAAGTAACGTCGGCATCCTTATCTACGGTATCTTCGATGATATTCATCGCAGATTCGATCTCAAGCAAGGAGCAATCAGGCGACATCTTAAAATGTACTAACACGCCCATAGCGCCGTGGATGGAGGTATTATCCAAAAGCGGAGATTGGATCGCACTTTTTAGCGCTTCCTCTGCCGCGCCGTCGCCTTCGCTAACGCCGATACCCATCAGCGCTAGGCCGCGGTGCGTCATTACCTTTTTTACGTCGGCATAATCGACGTTGATATCGCTATCGCCAGACTCTAAGATCACGGAGATCATACCGTTTACGGCTTGAAATAGGACATTATCTACGATTTTAAAGGCATCTTTTAGGCCGGTTTTTTTATCGATGATCTTTAATAAATTTTGATTTGGGATAACGATTATGGAATCGCACTCTTTTTTAAGCTCTTCAAGACCCTCCTGTGCTAATCTCATGCGCTTTTTACCCTCAAAACCGAAAGGGGTGGTAACGACGCCGATAGTTAGCGCTTTTTTCTCTTTCGCAGCTTTTGCAACAATAGGTGCAGCACCGGTACCGGTACCGCCGCCTAGACCGGAGCCTACGAAAACGATGTCGGAGTAGTCTAAGCGATCCTTAAGATCGTCGTAGTTCTCCTCTGCAGCCATCTTAGCAAGCGCAGGATCCATACCGCAGCCAAGGCCTTTGGTAGTGTTTTCGCCTAGTAAAATTCTAGTATTTGCGATCGACTTTTCTAACGCCTGTGCGTCGGTGTTAGCTACCATAAGCTCAACGTCGGTTTTGGTAAAACCTTCGCGGATCATATGATTTATCATGTTGCATCCGCCGCCGCCGACGCCGATAACCTTCATCTTGGCACCGTAGATGCCCTTTCTTTCTTCCATGCTGTATCCTTTCACGAGTATCTCCTTAGCTTAAAATTTAAAACCAATTTTTCATAGACGACCAAATTTTATTGAAAAAATTTTGTCCGTCTTTTTTGGGAAGTTGGATATTTAGATCCTCTTTCTTAGCCGCACCGCTATCCGCTCTGACGCTCTCTTTTTCTATCGCCTTGCTGACCTCTTTTTCATAATATTCGTTCACGTTTCGTTTAGGAGCCTTGTTTATGACTTCGTCTTTGTAGCGGAGTTTGCCGTTAGAGTCCATTTCATAAGGGGTGAATTCACCAAAGCCATACATGCAAAGTCCTAGTGCGCAAGAATTTGAAATATCGTCGGCGATCTCGTGTAGACCGCCCACGCTTTTTGCTCTTGCAACCCTAACGGAAGTATTATCAAAAACTATCGCCGCTAAATCGCGCACATCGTCTAGCTTCGCCATGCCGCCGGTAATAACTATACCTGCGCCTATGCGGTCTTTATAGCCGCTTCTTTCGATCTTATCGGCTATCATATCGAAGGTCTCTTTAACGCGAGCAAGGATGACTTGAGAGATGATCTCAAGGCTTATGATGTGGTTTTCCGACTCGCTATCTCCTAAAGCAGGCAGCTCGACTTCGCTATTGCCTTGATTAATTAGATCGTTATAGGTGATCTTTATGTTTTCCGCATATGGAAGCGGTGTGTGTAGGGCGCGCGATAGATCGTTAGTAACGTTATTGGAGCCAAACATCACAACATCGTTATAACGCAAGGAATTCCCCAGGTGGATGACTATATCGCAAGTAGCACCACCCATATCGATCAGTACGACACCTAGCTCTTTTTCGTCCTTGCTAAGCGTAGATATGGATGATGCGTAGCCTGAAAGGACGATATTATCTACCTTTACGCCTGCCATCTCGACTGATTTTTTCAAATTTTTAATAGAGCTTTCCGGTGCGATGACGATGTGCGTAGATACCTCTAGGCGAGTTCCGCTCATACCGAGGGGGTCTTCGATGTGTTCCTGCTCATCGACTCTAAAATCATACGGAAGCACATGTAAGATTACACTATCGCTAGGCACGTTAGCCTGAGCTTCGGCAACCTGCATAGCACGCTTGATTTCATCCAGCCCGATCTCGTTTTCCATAGTTATGACGCCGCGAGATTTAACGCTTTTGGCATATGAGCCAGAGATCGATATAATGGCTTTATCATAGCTTCTACCAGCGCCTTTTACTGCTGCTTTCACCGCCTGCTTTATTGAGCCCGCGGCTTGTTCTATGTTTGTTATGACGCCCTTTTTGATACCTAAAGTATCGGCTCCGCCAACGCCTAAGACCGTAAAAATACCGTCATTTTTAGCGATTATCGCGCGAATTTTAGTTGAGCCTATATCTAGACCTAAAATATACTCACTCACTGTCTTTACCTTTAAAATATCTTTCGGTTTTATAGCGCTTTTCTAGCATTTTGGTTAGATCGTCTTGCAGATTAGAATTTAATAACGTGGTTATCCTATCAGCTACGATCGTTTTTTCTTTATCTATCTCTTCGCTGCTACCTAGGCTCTGCTGTGAAATTTTATACACTACGGCTTTGTTATCAAACATCACTATCCCTTCTTTCGCAGGCTTATTAAACATATCGATAAGAAATTTATAAAATTCGTCATTGCTTAGCTTGGTATTGTTTTTACTATTAAGAGATAGCGTGCCGAAATCTTCGCCTTTGAAATTTTTAAGCGCATCTTGAGCTCTTTTTTCAAGTAGCTCTTTGCGTTTCTTCGTTTCAAATTCTTTAGAAGCCAAAGACTTAGCCTCTTCAAAGCTCATCTGCCTAGGCTGCTCTACACCGTTTAGTTTAGCAATCAAATATCCACCCTTGTACTCGAAAGGCTTGATGACATCTCCTGGCTTTGCAACCTCAATCTCAGATATTGGAAAATTGCTAGCCGTAGCGACTATGGTTTCATTAGTATCGATTTTGCCTTTTTTAATATCTGGAAAATCTTTTTTTGCGATTTTTTTAGCCTGATCCATTCGGTAATCTTTTAAGACATTAGGTTTGGCTTCTGTAAAATCCAATAGTTTATCATCCAGGCTTCTATACTCGCCTCTGTGTTCTTCATAAAATTTACTTAGTTCGGTCTCATTCACGTCGGCTTTACTAGGTGCCACAAAATATGCTCCGAGAGTATATTTTTTTTCGGTCATAAAGTGCGATTTCTCGCCTTCCCAAAATTTCTTTAGCTCGTCGTCGCTAAAAGTGACGTTAGCGTCTGCGTAGATTATCTCTGCAGAAACCTTATCCTGCATCAGCTGCGATGCTGCAAATGCTTCTACGATCTTAGGGCTAGGTGTTATTTTTAGCGCTTTGCCGAGCTTTTCTAAAGTTAGGACCTTTTGTAGATTTCGCTCAAATTCCTTTTTAGTAAGTCCTGAATTCCTTACGACATTATCGTAAAGTTCCTTACTAAATGCGCCATTTTCTTGGAAATTCGGCGAGTTTAGCACAAATTCCGCCACATCTTTATCACTAGCCTGAATGCCTAAATCTTTAGCAAAATTTAGAAAATACGCTTCGCCGATTAGCTGATCTACTGCGATCTGATCTAGATGCATATTTTTGGCTTGTTCTTGAGTAAATTGCCCATCGCTCATAGCGTTTAATCTATTGTATAACTCGGTTGATTTTATCTTATATTCTTGATTGGTTATGGAAATCTGCCCTACTCTAGCGATTGAGCCTGCGCGGTTAGCGTTCATATCATATGCGCCCCAGCCGACGAAGCCTGCGCCCACGAAAGCTATCGTGCTTATCCAGATCGTCGGTATAAGCGACTTCTTATGCTTTTGCATCCATTCTATCATCTAAATCCTTAAATAGCTAACTAAAGAAATTTTTTGTTAGTAATTATACAGATAAAACCTTATGTAAGGCTGAAAAATAGGCATTTTTGGCGAATTATAACGCGTTAGTAAATGATTTGGTATACATTAATCTTAGCTTAGCAAAAGCAGCTTTGAACTCATTTCTAAAATCGCTATTTTTTTCGCCATTTGCCGCGCGCTCCTTGCATGAGCAAAAACTCCATAGCCGCGAATCACCATTATATCGCTATTTTCATTTATCATATAGTTACAAATTTCATACGGCGCGCGCTCGTGCCAGTCGTCGTAGTTCTTAGGATCGTAAATTTCAATGCGCTTAAATTTGCTCGCCCCAAAGTAATCTCGCGGCAAAATAAAATCATGCTCCAGCGTATATGCGACAAGATACGGCGGTGTCGCGTAGGTTACGAATTTCGCCTCTTTTATATTTTTGTAAATATTTATATGTATATCGCTATCGATGCTAGCATCCTGCCAGCGGTAGTCTTTTTTTGAAAACAGCGTTATAAAATCATCTCTATCCAGGCTATCGAAAATCGCGTCTTTTTTGTTGATCAAAAATTGATTTTCTTTAATTTTTGCTGAAATCGAGCCGTGAAAGATCCCAAAAAGCCTATCTCTAAACATTGAAAGCGAAATTTTGCGTAAAATTTCATAATAATACTCGTCCATCTCTCGCCTTTGTAAAAAATTTCGCTATTATATAGGATTAGAAATTTCAAAAGGATAAATTTAAGTGCAAGCTCCACATATTCCGGTACTTTTTTCGCAAACGATCGCCGCATTTTTGCAGCTTGAGGACGGCTACGTTATCGACTGCACGCTAGGCTACGGAGGGCATAGCGAGGGTATTTTAACCGCTAATCCGCACCTTAAGCTAATCGCTTGCGACAGAGATGCCGAAGCGATAGAATTTTCGCGCGAGCGGCTTAGTAAATTTAAAGATCGCATAGAAATTCACAAAGCAAAATTTAGCGAAATTTTAGAAATTCTGCCCGAGCAAAAACTCCGCGTAGTTCGCGGAATCCTAGCCGACATTGGCGTTTCATCTCTTCAGCTAGATAAAAACTGCCGTGGCTTCTCCACCAAAAGCGACGCGCTGGATATGCGAATGGACGAGAGCGCAGCGCTGGATGCGGCGTATGTCGTAAACCGCTACTCGCAAGCGGATCTCGCGCGCATTTTCCGCGAATATGGCGAGCTAACAAACGCTAACGCAATCGCTGCTAAAATAGCTACTGCACGGGCTAACGCACCACTAACAAGCGCCAAAGCTTTGGCAAATTTAATCGGAACGAAGCCCGTTAAAGGGCGCAGCATCAGCACGGATACGCTAGCATTTCAGGCGATCCGCATCGAGGTAAACGACGAGCTTGGCGAGCTAAAGCGCCTGCTCACGCTCATTGAGCAAAAATCGCGCGATTTAATTCTAACTAATGCAACTGTCGCTATAATCTCATTTCATTCGCTTGAAGACCGCATAGTAAAGGAGCGATTTAGGGCGTGGGAGCGCGATTGCGTCTGCCCTAGCGAGTTTATGCGCTGCGAATGCGGCGGCGGGCATTCGTTAGGTAAAATCCTAACCAAAAGCCCTATAATAGCGGACGCGCAAGAGCTTGCGCAAAACTCGCGGGCTGCAAGCGCGAAGCTTAGAATTTTTCGGCTAAAATAACCGCCTTTGCTTGCTATGAATTTTAAATTTTGACGAAATTTTGTAAAATTTACAGATTTGCACGCATTAAATTTTAAAATTTTATGGAATTTTAAAATCCAACTTACAAAAATTCGCTTTGGAATTTATGATATTTTTCAATGCTATTTTGAGTACCTAATGGCTAAATCATAAAATTTAGCAAAAAATTTTACGCTATATTTAACGTATAATTTTATGGGATTTAGTTGCTGTATATTTTAAGAACTAAATGACAGCATAGATATAGAACCGAGCGAGAGTTAAAATTTGGCACTTAAAGTAAGCGGCGTAATGCCAAATCTAATCCTTTGCTTTAACGAAATTTTGTAAGCGAGCAGTAGTTTCATTGACCTTTTAGACGATAGAGCTTATCTTGCAAGCGATATCCTTCGCTTATCGTTTTAAGGCGTATCGAAGACGCAGTAAAATTTTAAGCGGTTTTTCAGACGATTTGACAAAAATTTTATAAATAGTCAATCTCGGTAAAGTGAGCTCGATTTTTACCCGCCAAAGCGATTTTTCCCAAGCGGGCGGTGCAAAAAATGAGATAAATTAACGCGATGCTTCTTTTGAAGCTTCTGCTGCTATACAATATCGTGCAAAGAGCCAGCCAAATAAACGCAATAGCCCGCTAAATTAAAATTTTACTTTTGCTTGCCGAGATATAATTTTGCGAGTTAAGATAAAATTCCATTTACCGAGGTAAAATTGCAAAGAAGAATCTCGTTTGTAGCTTTGTTTTTGAATTTTACCTTAACGGCTCATTACTGGGCGCACGCTAGCTGTGAGATTCGAGCAGAATTTTATCTTGACGCAAGCGCTTTGGCGGCGAGTAAAGATAAGATCGTGGTTGTAAATTTATGGAGATTTTAGATGAACAAATATGAATATTTTGCCGACGACGATGACGGGCACGACTTCGCAGGGACATCCGATCTAGCGGGCATAGAGCTCGCAAAAAGACGAGCTATGGAGGATCTGACGGATGAGGAGCTAGAGGATAAGCTTGCCGCGGATCTTTCCGTAAAACGAAACTACGCGAGTTCAGCGGGCGGTTACGACGATTTTGCTGGCTTAGAATTCGAAAGTTCAGGCTTCACAAACGCCCAAAACTATTTAAATTCCGAAAGCGGCGGAACAAAATTTAATAAAAACAGCAAAGTAAAATTCAAAGGACGTGGCGACGCAAATCTTTTAGCCAATCGCGGCAGCGAGAAATCCGCAAGCGAGGTAGGCTATGGCAATTTTGCAGGTGCCAATTTTACCGGCAAGGCGGATTACGCGGCGTTTGCGGATGCGAACTTTACAGGCACGCAAAATCAAAATTACGCAGATCTGGGCGCGCATGATTATGCAAGCCTTGCTGCAGGACGCGGTTACGGCAGTTTTGCTGGCGCGCAGGACGAGCTACTACGCAACTACGATGCCGAGAAAAAAAAGGAGAAAAATCTCACGCTTTATCAGCTTTTAGTCGTTTATCTGCTGACCGGATTTGCGTTTTTGCTGACGGTGCCGGCGATTTATATCCGCAACGAAATTTATTACATCAGCCGCGACATCGCCGCGCTTCGTACCAAGCACGAGGTTTTGCTTGAGGAAAATCGCGCGCTTAATAACGATATCGAATATCTACGCTACAAAAATGAAATTTTAGATCCGCAAAGCGTGCAAGAAAATGGGCGCTGATGGGATTTTGCTCGCGGCGTTTGCGTTTTTTGCTGCGCTAGTGCTTGCCCTGCTGATCGCGCTCGTACTGCAAAACCGCCGCATAAGCGATGCAAACTCCGCGCTTAGCGAGCTTTTAAGCGAAAGACTCACAGCTCAAAGTGCGAGAGCGAGCGCCGAGCTTTTTAAGCTAAATCAAAGCCTAAACGACGGCTTTAACGATAAGCTCTATTATCTTAATAGATCCCTAGGCGAGGGGTTGCAGCGCCAAAATAGCGCGCTTAGCGAAAATTTAAGCTCGCTGGATCGCGGCTTTAAGGACATGGCGGAAAATCTAGCGCGAATGAGCGAGCAAAATAAAACTTCACTTCAGGTGCGTGACGAAATCGCAAGGCTAAACTCGATTTTAGGCAATGTAAAACTACGCGGCAACTTCGGCGAGTACCGATTAGAGAGAATTTTATCGATGATTTATGGGCAAAACGCCGCGTTTTACGAACTGCAAAAGCATCTGTCAAACGGCAGAATCGCAGACTGCGCGCTGCATATCGCAAAAGAAAAAATTCTTTGTATCGACTCAAAATTCCCACTTCAAAGCTATGAAAAAATTATCACTGCCTCCGCCTCAAACGACGCCGCAGCGCTTGCTAGCGCGGATAAGCAACTCGCCGCAGATATGAAAAAGCATGCCGCAGATATCGCGGAGAAATATATCATACCGCCTCTTAGCACGGAGTTTGCGGTGCTATTCGTGCCGAGTGAGGCGGTTTTCGTCTACGTCTGCGAGAAGCTGCCGCAGGTGCTTGAATACTGCGCGCAAATCGGCATTTTTGCGGCATCACCCACGACGCTGCTGGCGCTTTTAGGCACGATCCGCACCTTCGTAAAAGACGAGGCGCTCGCGCAA
Organism: uncultured Campylobacter sp.; assembly: GCA_937990735.1. Lineage (GTDB taxonomy): Bacteria > Campylobacterota > Campylobacteria > Campylobacterales > Campylobacteraceae > Campylobacter_B. Next base: position 9,102 of record CALKQT010000018.1, read on the forward strand.
AATATAAAATCGGTAAAAGATGAAATTTACGCGCTAAAATCGGACTTTGATGCGCATGCTAAGTATGCGACGGCGCTTCAAACATACGCAGATAAGCTCGCCGCACAAGCGGAGCTTTTAAACAAAAATGCAAAATCTCTAAAAGCCCGCTTTGAGCGTTTTGGCGAGCTGTAATGAGGCAAACCGTAGCACAATGCGGCTTGGAGTGCTTTAGCAAGCTTGTAACGCGGCGGCATTTTGAGCGGCTAGATTATCGGCAAAGGCGGCCTTAAGTTTCGCCTCTCATAAAGCTTTGCTTTTGCATTGCAGGCTTGCAGGCTTTTTAAAATTATCCACTGGGCGACTCATTTTGTGAATTCGGCGTTTATTCGGAGTAAAATTTCAAAAACGGACGCGAATCTCAAAACATACGCCGTATTTAAAAAACAGAAAGATTAGACACGCAATCTTACGCGGCGGCAAGATGAAATTTTAAGTTCGACGCGGCGCCAAAACACACAAAATTCTCCTGCAAAATCATAAAATTCTAAAATTTCTCGACAAAAATCAAAGCCATAGCACTGCAAATCCGCCAAATACTTTCGCGCTAAAAACCCAAAATCCCGCTGCTATAATCTCAAAAAACCGCACATCTTAAAACTCTGCGAGTAAACTGAAATTACCAAGCGCCTTAAACCGCATACGCAAGCGAAAAAATCGCTGCACCTTAAAGCTACCCTAACGATCTCGTTTTACCGCTCTTATACGCCGCGAAAATCGCGCAGCAGGTCAAACCCGAGTAATATGATTTTTGAGACCTGATTTTACGATCGATCCAAGCGCCTAGGCGCCAATTCAAATCCACTCGATGAAATATATTTATATTGAGGCTGCAAGGCTTTGGCAGACACATAAACGGACATAACAGCCAACTCCACGTGACGGAATTTTTAGTGCAACTTTGCACCAATCCGATTAATAAATCGTTCGTCGTCCGCCTCGCGGCTAAATTTTGGGTATTGCTTTGCTACTTTAAGCCATTAATCCAAATTCGCACGGCAGAATTTTTGAGCGCAACTTCGCAACTTCAAGGCTTCGCGCCGATTCGATTAATAAATTGCGCGCTCCTTAGCCAATGCGCGAGTATGTGGCGCCGTTATATGATTACCGAAACTTGGCGCACCAAGCTAAATGCGGGCACAAATAAGCACCACGCTATGCTTCACACCGCGACTTTATATCGCTAGAGCCAAGCGTAAGAAATAAATTTTAGATGCTTTTTTGCTTCGCGTAAAATTTTCAATAGTTTTTAGCGATTTTATAAAATTTTTAAGCGCTTTACGCCGCTGCCCGCAGCCATGCTTATACCAAATCACGCTCAATCCGCGCAGTTTATTTATCGGTTGCGCAATTTTTATTGTAGTAGGCGATGGTGCGCTCGTACTCGTCGTAAGTCTGTATATAATCGTTCGCAACGCTTGGGTTTGCGTATCGATCCTCGACCGCCAAGAGCTCCGCCTCAAGCTCTTTATAGCGCCCATAAACCTCCGCGCAGGCGCGATCGTGAGCGTCGCCTTGCAAGATTACTGACTTATCAGGACCCGCACTCGCGCAACCTCCGAGCCCTAAAACGACGGCGCAAAACGCGCCGCATAAAATTAAGCTTTTCAAAATTTTTTCCTTATTCCAAGTAAATAAATTCGGCGTAAAAAGAGGTGTGGTTATAAGCCGAGTTCCGTTACAGCGGTCATTTATCTAGACCGATTTTTGCAAATCGGTTCGAGCGAACGGTTCGAATATAAGACGAAACCACCCGTTCTTGCTGCAGGTTGGGTTTGCATTGCCGCTCGTGTCTCCACGCGCGCGGTGGGCTCTTACCCCGCCCTTTCACCCTTACCGCTTGCGCGGCGGTTTGCTTTCTGTTGTACTTTCCCTAGGGTTGCCCCCGGCGTCCGTTAGACGCAACCTTGTCTTATCGCAGCTCGGACTTTCCTCTCCTTGCGGAGCGACCGCACGCCACACCCGAGCGCAATTATAGCTTTTTTGGCTTAAATTTCACGGCTTGCGGAATTTAAAAGAGAAATTTTACGGAGTGAACGTGAACAAAGTACAAGCTCCAGCCTGCACCATTACCTCCGGAGGATGACTACGATAAAGAAGCTAATAAATTAAATCACATCTTTAACAAAAAAGAGCATAAATTAGATGATTTTTTAAATAAATTTGAAAACAATCAACAACAAGCTTATAATGCTATAATTAAAGAACTTGAAAAAGATATGGCAAATGGTAAGTTGCCAAATAATTTTACTAATGGCTATAAAGTTAATATTAAAGGCTATGAAATTAATGTTCGCGGAGTTATAAAAAATGGAAAACCAAAAATCGGAACGATGTTTATCCCTCGATAATTTTACAGATATTGCAAATATCGAAGCTAAAATTATTAAGCTAATAAGTGATGATTTAGGCGATTATGCGCTTTATGAGCAGTTTGAAAATTCAGAAATTACAAAAAGAGAGGTTTCGACAGCCGGATATTATTGCCATTTCGAGTGTAAAAAAATATTAGAAAAAAGCAAAAACAACGGTTTTGTCGGCAATGTAAATTTAATGCTTTCTGATGAAAACATTGGAGGAGCAATGGTTCTTTTGGAAAATGGAATTTTAAAAATGTTAGAATGCTACTTTTGGGAAGAGAATAATTTTTTTGAAAATATTGTAAACGGGCAATAGTAGATAAAAGACTTAAGCGATTTTAAGCTTAATAATATTTTGCTAGTTATTGGCGAAAATGAATTTGGGCAACTATAAAAAGTGAAATTTATCAAATTCACCTACGACCGAGCCGAATAAAATTTTAAATTCTATGGCTTAGACAAAGCGGCGCGCTTTCTGCGATGAAATCTCACGAAATTTTATAAAATTTTTCTACCGCGCGAATTTAAATCCACGTAGCCAAGCTCTAAAATTCCGTAAAATTCCGCGTGGTGCGCCGCGACGTAGCCAAGCCCTACTCTACAGCGCGGTTTAACATGGGGCGTGGCGTGGCGTGAGCCCTATTCTGCAGCGCGGTGCGGTGCGCTACGACGTAGCGTAAATGTGGTGCGAACCATACTCTACGGCGCGGTTTGACGTGGCATGACATGGGACGCGTGAGTCCTTACCCTACAGCGCGCGATGCGGCTCAATCCTCGTCTGTCGCGGCGCCCTCGAATATATCTCGGTGCAAAATTTCTTCCAAAACGACCGTCGCATAAGAGCCTTTCGGCAGGTAAAAACTAAAGCTAAAATGCGCATTTTGCGCATCGTAGGCGTGCTGTACGCGCTCCATAAAGCTCCACGCAAACCTGCGCGAGCCGTTCATCTGTGCCTCAAACTCGCGAGCGGGCGCAAAAATTTCATCTTCAAATCTGCCGCCAAGCCCGCTAGCTCGCAGCTTCGCTCGCCCCGCGATTAATCCCGCACTCGTGATTTCTCGCCTCGCAAACCGCTCGCACTCCGCGCCAAGATCGTCGCAGCTAAAAAACGCGCCATGGGGAAAGTGTCCTAAAATCTCGCCCCTTAAAAGCTTGAAAAACTGCGGCTGAGCCGCGATCTCGCGCGCCTCCTCCTTGCTTAGTCCGTAAATTTTAGAAAACTCGCCAAGGCTAAATTCCGCCGCAAATTTTGAAATTTCGACCCGCTTGCTAAGCCAGCGATTGAAAAGCTCGCTCTGATAGGCGCTGATTAGAAAGTCGCGCATTTTGGGGTTTTTAAGCCGCCTCTGTCCGCGCAGCACCTCCTCGCCCTGCGCCGCGTTGTCGCCGAACTTGCCGAAGCGCTGATAGCCGAAATAGTTCGCAAAGCCCTCGCGTCCTAGCGTATCTAGCGCAGCTGCGAGCTTGACGGCGTCGGGCGGTAGGACCTTTTTTAGGCGGATGAAAAAATCATTGCCCTTAAGATGGCCGATTTTAAGCTTATTTTTGTGCCTTTGCACGCTTAAAATTTTAAGGCTCTCGTGCAAAAATCCACCCAACGCGGGCTCAAATTTAGCAGGCATGCTAACGTGCTGCGTCGTAAGGCCTTGCTTGTCTTTAAGCCCCGCGTAGCCGAAATCGCGCATCTTAGCGCCCGTGTGTTCGCTTAAAATCCGCAGCGCCTCGTGCGTACTAATGCCTTTTTTTTGCAGCAGCAAAATGCAGTGCTCGCCATCATTGCTAGGCTCGTAAAGCGGCACTTCGCGCACGACGAAATCGCTGGAGTTTTTACTAAAATGCGCATTTATCGGCGCGTGATTTAGGGTGTATAAATTTTTCATAGCCGGCCTTTGCGTTAATCTAAGGCGCAATTTTATAAAATTGAGCCTAAAAAACTCATTATTAAGGCAAATTCTAGTATCATTCGCCATAAAAAAAGGATGAAAAATGCTTCAAATCAGGCTCTTTCGCTTCGACCCGCACTGCGACGTCGCAAGCTACTTCAAGCCATATGTTTATGAAAGTGCGCCCTTTGCCGATCTTGCGGCACTACTTGACGACATCTGCGCGCACGATCCCTATTTCAGCGCACAGGGAGTGGAATTTGTAAAAATCAGGGGCACCACGGTAAGCGTAAAAGAGCCGCTAGATACGCTCATAGCGCACTTTGGAAGCGAACTAACCATCGCGCCTCTTAGCGAAAAAGAGGCGGTTAAAGACCTGCGCTGCGAGCCGCGAGCATTTTTGGATAAATTTAAAGCTTTTGAAAACATCGCGGACTCCTCTGATTTCGAGTTTTACAAAAGCCTCGCGCCCTATTTTTACTCGACGAAAATCCCCGCATGCTCACGGGAGTTTTTGGGCAACAGCGCCTTTATCTTCGCGCACCGCCTGATGCAGACGCACCCGAGCGAGCGCATGAGGATTTTGGAGATCATCGAGCCGCAAATGGCGTATTTTACGAAGTGCGACGCCGTGGGGATGGAGTTTGACGACCGCGCGGCATACAGGGCGTTTTGCGATATTTTAAAATTTGAACCCGCGCGCAGCAATAAAATTTTAAGCGCGCAGAGCATGGCGGAATTTGACGCAGCGGGCGCAAAGCACGATTTTAGTGGCTTTAACATCGCCGTATGGTACGACGAGGCTGCGGAGGAGCTGGCTAGCAGGCTGGGCGCGCAGATCGTGCACTTTGGCTGCGAAGGCGCGCCGCTTGGAGCGCAGATATACGAGCGCGAGAAGGAGTGCGCGTTGCGGCTAGGGGGCGAAATTTTATTTGACGCGTTTGATAGCGGAAGCGATTTTTTGCTAGTAAATTCTAAGCTTGCGCTTGATTTTTTAGACGGCAGAAGCGATGAAATCCAAAGGCTTTTCGGAAGAGGCCTCGCGGGCTTTTATCTAATTACGGCGGATGAGCTCATCGCTCTAGCTCGCGGCGAGAGGCCCGACTTTTCGGCACGCAAGCTAAAACCGACGCTGATTTAAGCGAACGGAGTTTTAAAATTTCAAAATTTTATCTATTTGGTTGCTTTTGGAATTTCACTACTTTAGCCGCCTTACTGTCCATAATTTTTTAAAAAATTATCCGCAAAATCGTGCTTACGATAAGCCCGAAAATGCCTAAATATACGCTAAGCCACTTTTTAAAACAAAATTCCGACCGAAATTCTAATACACGCAAGCATTATCAACCGTGCAGAAAAGTTACGACTTCATGTTCTTTTGGTAAATTTTCTCTACCGTCAATACCGCGATTGCCATATTCCGTTAGAACTTCTTTTAAAATTTTATAAAGCTCGTCCAATGAAATTCCGTCAATACTAGAATTTATATTTTCTAGCTTATATTTTATAAAAAACGGATTATCGACTAGCATTTTACTTGTAGTCTCGTCATAAATTCGCCTTATATCAAGCTCGATATTTTTACCTCTATAATGCAGTAGCCAAATAACTTCTCCCGTAAGACCATCTCTTGGGTCTGGCAAAGGCACTCTGCAAACAAACATAAACCAGGCATCTCTTTGTCTATCTATAACCCAATCCAGCTTATCTAGGTAGTAATCATCATAGACTATTGAGCCATATTTTAGGCAACAATTATTTATAATATTTGCAACATTGTATCTTTCCAAATCAACTTTAGAAATATGCTCCGCTACAAACGCCATTCTATCCTCCTTAAGGAATTCTATAATTTAAAGTAGATCGCTCGTATATAGACCGAACAAAGACGAGAGCTCAAATTTAACGTCTTTGTCGCTCAACAATTTATTATTCGGCACCGCAATAATGCCCGTTTTAAACCTATATAATATATACTTTTTAAATTTAAATCCGTTGAGCGCCAAGAAAATGAAATGATGTAGCATGGTGATTAAAAAGAATATTGGACTTACCAAATACCTAACCATTCTCTTTCTCCTATTTTTTATATCTTTGATCCATATATTTACGTCTTGCTCATTGTATGGTATCAACGCCCAAGTTACCGATACAAGATCATCTTTTTGCAAAATTTCGGTTTTAAATTTCATATGTTTGTCTATATACTCGAATGAAATTTTATCATCATAAAATTTTGTAAAAAACTTATTGCAAAATTCTTGATAGGCTATTTTTATCTCCCAAAATATGCAAAATAAAATTCCGAAAATCCCTAGCGTTAATGACGCCCTTCTCATCATCTCTTTATGCGAATCCAGCTCCGGCGTTAAATTTAGCAAAACAAAAGACAAGAATATAAGCACGCACATGATTTTATTTGATATAGTAAGCCTAAAAAAGTAGTCGTTTTCTATTATTATCGGCTCTTTGTCACGGTCTCTCATAATATTTCCCCTGTTTTAAAATCGCGCATAATTTTACCTTAACGATGCTGTGCGAGGGATTAAAATTTCAGCCTTGCCGCACCTCATTAAATTTTTAAAATCCTATTTCTATGCATATGTCGATTATTCAAAGACAAACTTCCCGCTCGTTTTCGATAGAATTTTAAAATTTTGATTTAAATTTCTAGCCCATGCAGAAAATACGCTTTAATCCAAAAAGCATAGAAAATGCAGCCTTGCACAGCAATTCAGGCGCTTTGGCGCTCGCCACCTCTTTTAAATTTAGCGTCCAAAAATACGCAGAATTTCACGCCGTATAGGTAGAAAATCCAGCTTATGTAGATCCACAGAAAGAAAAATAGCGCGACCGAAAACGAGCCGTAGATGCTAAGATAGGTTTTGTTATAAAAGACGTATTGCGCAAAAACCAGTCTTGAAAGCCACCATAAAATCGATGCTACGAGCGATGAGGCAAGCACTGCTTTTGCGCGGATCTCGCGGTTGATCGCCGTAGCATAAGTGATCGCAAAAATCCCCCAAACGATTAAGTAGGGTAGAATTTTAAGCAAATTTATCCAGCTCGTAAGCTCGGTTTTATTTAGTAGTTCCTGAAGCTCGCCGCTGATATAAAACGACGCTCCAAGCCCCACAGGAGCGAGCGTCATCAGCGTCCAGTAGGTGCTTAGACTCTTAAAAAAGCTCCGCTCGGGCGAATGTGAAATGCGCGCGATAATCGCTTCAAAGTCCCCGAAAAACAGCACCGACGTAACTAATACTGCGCAAAAGCCCGTTACGCCAAGGCTTAGGCCGTTAGCCATAAATTCTTCGATATAGTGTGCCATGCTCGCTTGATTTGCAGGCAGGAAGTTTGAAAAAATAAAGCCCATAATCTTGTCGTAGTAGCCTTTAAAGCTTGGTAGCTGCATAAAGACGCTAAGCGAAACCATCAGCACCGGCAGTAGCGCCAGAATCGTGTGAAAGCTAAGGCTTGATGCATGGTGCATGAGCTCGGTATCATAGAGGCGGAAGAAATTTTTGAGTCGGTTTTGCGCTTGCTTAAGCGCCGGTATTAGTTTTTTCATACGGGCGATTTTACATTAAAATTTTAGAATTTCATATAAATTTGCGCAATTTTTCTTTTGTATCTCAGTATATCGTCTATGAAATTTTAAACTGCAAAAATGCGACTACAAATATATAAATTTATATCTCGAATTTAGTCTAAATTTAGGAAAATTTTTCTAATATGCTAAAAAATAATATTAAATATATCCATAACGAAGGGAAAATAATGGAACGAAGGAAAACGATGAAATTTAAAATTTCATTAGCGGCATGTATGTGTCTGCTATGCAGCAGTTTGGCTGCAGTGCAAAGTGGCGGTAATTCTGCGCCTGAAAAATCGCAGAATATGGGCGTAATCGAGGTAAATTCCGTCGGCGATAATATCAGCGAGAGCGGCATCGACGAGGGCTTTTTGAGCAAAAACGTGCAGCAAGGCATGCTTGCTGGCAAGCGCGCTTTAGATCTTCCGTATCAGATCAACACGATCAGCAAGGAAATCATAAATCACCAAGGCGTCACCGGCTACGAGGAGGCGGTCAAATACTTCCCGTCCGCGCAGATTCAGATGCGCGGCGGCGCTACGGTCGGACGCCCGCAGACGCGCGGCTTTGAGGGCAGCGTCGTAGGCAACAGCTTCTGGGACGGCTTTTATACGATTTCGACGACGGCGATTCCGATGGCGATGTTTGAGAGCTTTCAAGTGCAAAACGGCGTCGCGGGCTCGCTCTACGGCGCGCAAAACCCGGTCGGGATTTTCAGCTACACGCGCAAGCGCCCCGTAAAAGATCAATACATAATTTGGGGCGATTATATGTCGCGAAGCAACCTAGGTCTTGGGCTTGATCTATCGAATAAATTTGAAAAATTCGGCTACCGCGCGGTATTTTACGGATCAAACGGCGACAGACAGCCTAAAGGCTCCAACCTTCAGCGCCGCCTAGCCAGCGTCACGATGGAATTTTATCCTACGGGCGATCTAATGTTTGAAACCGCGGCGAGCTACTATGAGCACAATACCAAGGGTTTTGCGGGGCAGTTTGCCCTCGGCGTAATAAACGGCAAGATCGTTGATGGAATGGTGCTTCCAAAGGCGGTGGATTCTTCAAAACGCGGTCTTGGTCAGAGTTTCGGAGGCATGCATCTAAAAACCACTACCGCAAGCGCGAAATTTAAATTTACGCCTACCGATAAATGGTATTTAGAGGGCGGCTTTCAGTTTCAGCGCGCTGATCGTGATACTCATGGCGTTGTAAATTATATCTTGCCTAGCACACATCCGCAATATACAAAGCCGGGCGATTATCAAACCAGACACAGCGGCGGTGCTACGGCGGCATATAGATTCGATCTGCCAAGCGGCTATCTCAAGGCAAATACGCAGTTTAATACGGGCGATATTGAGCACGATTTCAGCGTGCAGACTAACGGCTATCACTGGACGCAGGATAGATATAAGATCGCAAGCACCAACTACACCTCGCCTACCATAGGCAATATCTACGATCCTAAAATTCTAAATTACACTGGCGCTAAGCGCGGAAGCGGGCTGTATCACTATGCGGTTTTGGATATGTATAACGTCTCGATGCTAGATGATATCACGATAAACGATAAATTTGACGTAATGCTAAGCGCATCTAAGGCGTGGATGAGGCAGGAATCCTACAATAATCGCCAGCAAAGACTTGTTAAAGCCTACAGCGATTCGGGCTATAGTTGGGCGGGCAGTTTGATCTTCCATCCGATAGAGGACGCCAGCATCTACTATACCTATGCAGATAGCTTGCAGCAGGGCTCTACCTATGTTTATAAGAGTGGTCCGCATAATGGCGAGGTCGCCTCTACGTCGCCGTATCGCTCCAAGCAGCACGAGATCGGCGCTAAAATTCGCGTAGCTGATATGATCGATTTTAGTGTGGCGTATTTCGATATACGTCGTCCGATCGCCTACTTAAATAGCTCTACGGGGATCTACGGCATAAACGGCGAGCAGCGCAACCGCGGATTTGAGTTTATGAGCGGCGGGCGAATTACTGAAAATTTAAGCGTGCTGGGAGGCTTTACCTATATCGATCCCAAGATGCATAACGTAAGCATAGCGGGCGCTAATCGCAAGGTCGCAAACGGTATCCCTAAAATCAATGCAAATTTAATGCTTGATTACGTAATACCGGGCACCGATAAACTTGCGATCAGTACGAATTTCCACTACACCGGCAAGATGTATCTGGACGATCTAAACACCCAGCACACCCCTAGCTTTTTCGTTACCGATCTTGGTATCAGATATACAAGCGAGCACCTTTTGGGCGATAAGACCACGCTGCGCTTCAACGTAAATAACGTATTTAACAAAAAATACTGGGCAGGAATGTATCCTGCGAGCGCCGACGGTGCGGGCGGACTCAACGTAACCAGCGTGCTAGGCTCGGCAAATGGTGTGACGCTCGGCGAGAGCAGAAGCTTCATGCTCTCTGCGGAGGTAAAATTTTAAAATCTAGCTGGTTTAAAATTTTTGCTTAAGCGGCGCGAATGATTATGGCGCCGCTTTTAAATTTATGAAATTTTATCGCTCTAAGCGGCGAGATTAAATTTAACGAGGCTTGGTTTTAATTCATTTTAAAATTTAAGCCTCGGATTTGGAATTTTAAACCTTGATTTTAAAATTTCGATCTTTAAATTTTTTAGATCGCCGCGCCTTAGCTCGCCCGCAAATTTTATCGCGTGGTTTAAAATTTATCCGTTTTTGGTTATAATCTTTGCAAAACCACGAAACGGAGAGCAATGAAACAAGTTTTAATCATCGCAAGCGGAAAGTTTGCGCGCCATTTTTTATCCAAAGTTTGTAAAATCAAAGATGTCATCAGATCATATCGCGTCATAGCTAAAAATACGGATGCCGTGCCCTCAGAGCTTGAAAACGAGTCAAATTTTTCGGTCGAAATTTTTGATCCTACTAGCATTGAGCGGTTGCGCGTGGTGCTAGCAGAAGAGGAATTTGACCGCTGCATAGTGATAATGGAGGATGAATTTGACACTAAAGTAACGCTTGAAAATTTAAAGACGCTCGCTTCGGATTTAGAGCTTTACGTGGCCGATTTTTGGGGACTTTTGCGCGAAAATAAAAATGAAGCTCACGTAAAAATCGTAAATACCCTTGCGCTAAATTCCTCGCGCTTCATCGGTTTTTTACCCGATAGCCCCGTTTTTGCTGATAATATCGGGCTTGGACGCGGAGAGATAATGGAGGTAAAAGTGCCCGTAGGAAGCTCGTTTGCGTATAAAAAAATCAGCACGCTTTCTAATGCCAAATATCAAATTCCGATGATCTACCGCCACAATAATTACATCGTAACGACACCCAGCTCGCGGATATATCCGAATGATACGATCTTAGTCGTTGGTGAGCCTAGTGCGCTACGAGCGGTGTTTGCTGAAGTAAAAAAGCAAAGCGGGCAGTTTCCATCGCCATTTGGGCTAAATATTTTCGCGCTAATTGATATGAAAAAAATGAGCGACGACGAGATAGCTAGGACGGTTAGGGCGCTTGAGTTTTTGGATTTGCATATTAGAAATCATAAAATTTATCTGCGAATTTTAAATCCTTTGCTAAACGACGCTTTTAGCGAGCTTAAAGCTCTGTGTGAGCGAGATAAATTTGAAATTCTCATCGATTACTCGGGCGAGCTAAATTTAAAGCGCGACGTGAGCGAAAATAAAGCAGGCTTGGTAGTTTGTTCAAGCGGAGTTTTTGAGGCGAAAAAAGCAGTACTTAAAGCGCTTGAAATCCCCGTGCTAAGCCTTGGAGAGGGCGAGCTAAAAGATGTGCGTAAAAGCGTCGTGCTAAGTGTCGGCGAGCGGCTTCGCGAGGAATCAAGTATCGTCTTTGACATCAGCTCGCAGCTAGGGCTAGACGTGTATTTGTATCTTTTCGGCGAGAGCGAAAAAGGCGAGTTTGCGCAAAGCTACGTAAGCTTATCGAAGCTTTTTAAGCAGAGTTTATTCGTGATTCCTTGCGAGCGGCAAAATCCGATTTTAGCGCTAGGCAGCGAGCGAGATCTGCTACAATTTGTGCCATTTAATGATAGAATTTTGGCGCGCAAGCTCACGTCGATTTTCAATCAGGATTTGGATCAGATGTATTTTAAACTCGGCAAAAATCATCAAATTTTCGTTCCGAGCGATTACGGGTATGAAAAGTAATCGAAATTTATGTTACAATTACCCAAAAATCAAAGGCTAGCGTATGAAAATCGATCTTAATTTAGGTAAAAAATACAGCGTTTTTATCGACGAATTGCATAGTTTAAAACTTAGCGGCAAGGTCGCTATCGTGACAAATCCCAAAGTAGCGGGGCTGTGGCTTGATTTCTTACTGCAGCGGCTAGATTGCGAGCAAAAATTTATCATCACGATCCCGGACGGCGAGGAGTATAAAAATACCGCGAGCGTGGAGCAAATCTTAGAGCAGCTTTTCAGCTCCAAGCTTGATCGCAAAAGCACGCTCATCGCTCTTGGCGGCGGTGTCATTAGCGATATAACGGGCTTTTGCGCGAGCATTTATGAGCGTGGTATCGATTTTATCAATATACCTACGACCTTGCTAGCGCAAGTAGATGCGAGCGTCGGCGGTAAAACAGGCGTAAATAATCGTTTCGGCAAAAATTTAATCGGCTCGTTTTATCAGCCGCGCGCGGTTTATTGCGAGAGCAAATTTTTATCGACGCTTCCTGCGCGAGAGTTCGCGGCGGGTGTTGCAGAGGCGGTAAAGATGGCTGTATGCTTTGATGTCGAACTATTTAAATTTTTCGAGACGCACGATCTAAAAAGCGCCGATGAAATTTCGCATATAATCGCGCGCTGCGTGGCTATCAAAGCTGATGTCGTAGCTCACGACGAGCGCGAAAGCGGCGTGCGTGCAGTGTTAAACTACGGACACACCTTTGCTCACGCTATCGAAAAAATTACTGATTATAAAAAATTTTTGCACGGCGAGGCTGTGGCGATCGGCATGGTGATGGCAAACGCGCTAGCGCGCCGTCTTGGTAAATTAAATGAGCTTGAGGAGGAGCGAATCCGCAAAGTGCTTCAAAAATTCGCGCTTCCGATAAAATTCCACGTAGAGGATGCGGTGGAATTTTACGAGCTGTTTTTTCTCGATAAAAAAAGCGAAAACGGCAAGATAAAATTTATCCTGCCCGACGGCATCGGTAAATTCTACACTTCCAAAGAGATCGCAAAAGATGAAGTAATCGCAGCGCTGAAAGAGTTTGAATGAGAGCGCTTGCGGCTATTTTTTTGATTTTTAATCTTGCATTTTGCGAGGCAAATTCTACGCTCTCCGCCGCGCATACGCGCTTAGAATCTAACGCTAGCTCCGCCGCTAGTGAGAAGAAAGATGAAAATTCTAAGCTATCCGCGTCGCTAAAAGATCAGATCCGTGTTATTGACGATGAGATTAAAAATAATATCTGGATCTCGCGCTTTTCAAATTTCATCGGCTATCAAAATTTACAAAAGCAATCCAGCCAGCTCGAAGCGGAGCTAAAAAAGAGCGCCGGCACCGATAAGATCGCAGAGATTCAAAAAAGACTCCGCGCCGTAAAAGAGCAGCTCATACTGCTAAAAGAGTATGAAAAATCTCCGTTTTTAGATATCATCGCGATGCCCGAAACTCCCGAGCCTGCGCGCATTACAAATCCTTTTTCGATAATTTCCGGTTTTTCTACGATTAGAAATTTGCAAGCTCAAAAGATGGAGCAGAAAAACGCCATCGAAAATATTAAAGCTTTAATCGATAAACTTGAAGCAAAAAAGGCGCTATATGAGCGTTTGATGCAGATTGATACGGACGCAAGCGCTGCAGCGGAGCTTAAAAGCTTAGATTACGAGCTTAGCGAGTTTAGCTCCGCGTACGAGATCGCGCAGACCACATATGACGTTTACGAAAAAAAGATCAACTCCCAAATCGCCGTGCAGACCGCCGATATAAAAGCTCAAATCAAGCGCGCGGGAAACATCGCCGTGTGGATTTTGATCGTCATAGCGCTGTCGTTTTTATGCAAAATAATAGCGAAAAAATATATCAAAAACGACGAGAATTTTTATATCGTAAATAAAGCTATCAACGTTTTAAATTTCACGCTGATCGCGCTGATACTGCTCTTTTCTTACATCGAGAATATGACGCATTTCGTGACGGTTTTAGGCTTTGCCTCGGCAGGTCTTGCGATTGCGATGAAAGATATGTTTATGAGTTCCTTGGGCTGGCTTACGATCGTACTTGGCGGCAGCTTTCGCGTGGGCGATCGTATCAGAGTGCATAAAAACGGCGAGACCTACGTAGGCGATATCATCGATATTTCGGTGCTTAGGATGACGATTTTTGAGGACGTTACTATGACTACGTGGAGAGAAAATAAACGCGCGGGCAGGGTAATTTTCATACCGAACAATTATATTTTTACCGATCTTATCTCAAACTACACCCATAGCGGGCTTAAGACCGTCTGGGACGGCATTAGCATACTTTTAACATTTGATAGCAACCATAAAAAGGCGATGTATCTCATAAAAAACATCGTGCGGAAGTATTCCAAGGGCTATACCGACATCGCCAAAAAGCAGATGGGCAAGCTGCGCTCGCAATACAGCATTAAAAATCCAAACGTCGAGCCTAGAATTTTCAGCTTTTTTGAGCCATATGGCATTGAAATTTCGGTTTGGTATATGACGAACTCTTACGCGACGCTCGGGCTTCGCAGCAACATCTCGGCTGAAATTTTAGACGCGCTAAGAAGCGAGCCCGATATAAAGATCGCTTATCCTGCATACACGCTTTTTAATGGTAAAAACTATATGGCGGCAGGCGGAAATTTCATGGCGCAAGATCTCGGCTCCGAGCAGCAAGGTCCGCAAAATTTAAACGCAGCGGCGCAAGGTGCGGGTTTTGCCACAGGAAGCGGATCCGGGAGCGAAATTTGAAAATTTATTTTAAAACGTTTGGATGTCGCACAAATATCTACGACACGCAGCTTATCAAAAGCAACCTCAAATCGGGCGAGATCACGCACGACGAGCAGGGCGCGGACGTCGTCGTGATAAACTCCTGCACCGTTACGAACGGCGCCGACGCAGACGTGCGAAACTACGTAAATAAGATGAACCGCCTCGGCAAAAAGATATTGCTAACCGGCTGCGGCGCGGTCTCGCGCGGCGAGGAGCTGTATAAAAACGGCGCGGTATTCGGGGTGTTTGGGATGTCGCAAAAGGAAAAGATCGACGAGTTTTTAGGCTCTGAGTCAAAATTTTACGATATCGGGAGTCTTGACGGCGTCGAAAAAAACCTGGTAAGCGACTACGAGGATCACACCAAGGCCTTTATTAAAATTCAAGAGGGGTGCGATTTTAACTGCAGCTACTGCATAATCCCCTCGGTACGCGGCCGTTCGCGCAGTATCGCAGAAAGCGTGATCTTAAAAGAGGCGGCAAGCCTTGCTGCAAACGGCTTTAGCGAGATCGTGCTAACCGGCACCAATATCGGAAGCTACGGCAAAGCCTCAGGCACGAGCCTGGGCACGCTGCTTCAAAAACTAGGCGCGATCCGCGGAATTTGCCGCATTCGCCTAGGCAGTATCGAGCCCTCGCAGATCGATGAGAGCTTTCGCGAAATTTTATCCGAGCCGTGGCTGGAGCGGCATCTGCACATCGCGCTTCAGCACACTTCGCAAAAGATGCTTAGCATAATGCGTCGCCGAAATTCCGCGCTAAGGGATTTGGAGCTTTTTTGCGAGCTTACGGAGCGCGGATTTGCGCTGGGGACGGACTTTATCGTCGCGCACCCGGGCGAGAGCGAAGAGATTTGGCTCGAAGCGTTAGAAAATTTCAAAAAATTTCCGCTCACGCATCTGCACGCCTTCATTTTTTCGCCGCGGCAAGGCACCGCTTCGGCGTCGCTAAAAGACCGCATAGACGGCAAAACGGCGAAGGCGCGACTAAAGATGCTGCAGAACATAACGGCGCTGAATAATTATAAATTTCGCCTTTCGCACAAGGTGCCCTTAAATGTGCTGATCGAGCGGAAAAACGGAGAGTTTTATGAAGGATATGATCAATTTTATGATAAAATTTGGATCAAAAGCGATGAGGATTTGTCGAAAAAATGGATGGAGATAAGAGATTATGAGGTTAAATTTGATGGAAATTTTGCATAAAATCAAAAAAAGCAAGCTAAATATAATTCTGATTTTTTTAGTGCTGCTTATCGTTTTGCTCTCGATCGTTTATTTTAAAGACGATTCGCGATACATCACCGAGCGCGAATTTAGCGAGCTAGTCCGCGCGGATCAGATCAAACGCGCGCATATCGAGGACGGCAATTTAAATTTTACCTACGACGGCAAACGCTATAAAATTTTAACCGATATTGTTAATTTAAAAGAGCTGTCCAACCACGCTTTGATTACGAAGGAAGAGGATAGCGGAAGCGGCGGTATCAGTGCGATTTTAGTAATTTTTACATTCGCATTTTTTCTCTTCGTATATTATTTTGAAACCGTTTTGGCTAGGCGCCGTAGGATGGACGGCGCCGTGCGTCAGAGCGCTAGCGCAGGCGGCGATCTCGGTGATCTTTCGCCAAGCGTTAGCGACGTGAGATTTAGCGACGTCGCGGGCATCAGCGAGGTTAAGGACGAGCTAATCGAGATCGTGGATTTTTTAAAAAATCCCGCAAAATACCGAAATTTCGGCATCAAGCTACCGAAAGGAATTTTAATGATCGGCGAGCCTGGCGTCGGTAAAACGCTAATTGCGAAAGCCGTGGCGGGAGAGGCAGACGTGCCGTTTTTTTACCAAAGCGGCGCAAGTTTCGCCGAGGTCTTTGTGGGCGTCGGCGCTAGGCGGGTTCGCGAGCTGTTTGCGAAGGCCAAATCCTGCGCACCCGCGATTATTTTTATCGACGAGATCGACGCAGTCGGCGGCAAGCGCGGTATCGGGCGCAACGACGAGCGGGAAGCGACGCTAAATCAGCTGCTGACCGAGATGGATGGATTTGAGGAAAACAGCGGCGTGATAGTAATCGGCGCGACCAATAAAATAAATTTGATCGACGATGCGCTATTGCGCTCGGGACGCTTTGATAGGCGCGTTTTCATCGGGCTTCCGAACTACAAAGACCGCATCGAAATTTTAAAAATTTACCTCGAGGGCAAAAGATGCAGTGCAAATATCAACAAAGTAAGCCGCCTCTGCGTGGGCTTTAGCGGCGCGGGAGTAGCGACGCTGGTAAATGAAGCCGCGATCAACGCTCTTAAGCGCGGCAGCGATACGATCGAGCTTAGCGATTTTGAAAACGTGCGAATGAGGGTCTTTTACGGCGTGCAAAAAAGTAGAATTCTCACCGAATACGAAAAGGAGATCCAGGCGTTTTATCAGGGCGCAAAGGCGCTTAGCGCGTATTGGTATTCGTTTGATTTCGAAAAAATTGAGCTTTTAAACGATAAATTTTTAAACGAGGATTTCGAGATTGAATCCAAAACGCAAATTTTAAATCAAATCAAAGTGCTTTTAAGTGGCATGGCGGCGCTACAGATCCATAAAAACGACGCTTTTTCAAATTCTGCTAGCGACGTAAAGCAGGCTATCGCGCTGGCGCAAAAGATGGTTTTTGAGCTCGCGATGGGCGATAGTTTTACCCCTAGCGCGCAGAGCGTGAATAAAATTTTACAAGATTGCTACGACGAGGTAAGCGAGATAATCCGCACGATGCAGGATAAGCTAAATCAAATTTCAAAGCAAATTTTCGTTTATGAGTTCATAACTTTCGAGGATGTTCAAAAAATCTGTGAATCTGATGGTGTGGAGCAAGAGGGCGCTTCTGCGCAGGAGCAGGATTTACAAAAGTCGGAAAAAGATAGCGAAAGCTCTGAAAAAAAGCCGCAAGACGGCACGCTAAATTTCGATTAAATTTTAAAATTTAAAATTCTAATAAAGGAGAGGAAAATGGTAAAAATAGGTGTTTTAACAATAAGTGATCGCGCTAGCGGTGGCGTTTACGAAGATTTAGGAGGCAAAGAGATAATTGCCGTGATGGATGATTGGCTAACTTGCGAGAAAGAGTATTTTTATGAAATCGTCCCCGATGAGCTTGAGCTGATCAAAGATAAGCTGATTTATCTTTGCGATGAAGCGGGTTGTGATTTGGTGCTAACTACGGGCGGTACGGGTCCTGCTCCACGCGATGTAACGCCTGAAGCGACCGAAGCAGTAAGTGAGAAATTAATGCCAGGCTTTGGCGAACTAATGCGCGCAGAAAGCCAAAAGATCGTGCCTACGGCAATTTTATCGCGCCAGATAGCAGCGATCCGCAAAAAATCTCTGATTATAAATTTACCGGGCAATCCAAAAGCGATTAAAGAGTGCCTTCTGCCGGTATTTCCTGCCGTGCCGTATTGTATTGATCTAATGGGAGGAAATTACATAACAGCGGATGAAAATAAGATAAAAATATTTCGTCCTAAACGCAAATAATTCGCAAAATTTAGCAGGAATTAAATGATTTATGATATTATTTGGGCGCAAATTTAAGGAAAAATATGAAAATAAATCACAACGATATTTTGGAATTTCATAAATATTTTAGCAAAATCAGCCACAGTAAAGGTCGTATCCGTATCCGCGTAAGTCCCAAGATTAGGGAGTTGCGAGATAGCGTGAGCGAGGAGAGCCTGAAGGCTAAAATAGCTGCAATTCGCGGGATAAAAGAGTATAAATTTAACTCTCTAATCGGCTCGCTGACGATTCATTATGATGAAAGCGTTTTTCCGATGCACCTTTGGGAGCAGTTTTTAAGCGGCATCAGTTCGCCTGAGCTAGTAGCGCTTGTAAATTCCAATATAGAGGCGATTTCTTGAACGAAGAAGCATTGCGTAGTACCAAAAAATCACGCAAAATTTCTAATAAATCTCGGAATTTAAATGAGGCACAAATTGCAGATATTGCTCTTTTGCTCGAAAAAGAGGCGCAAATTTTGCAGTTTTATTCGCTGGGTGCGGTTAAATTTCAAGATAAAAAGCTAGGAGAAATTCTATCTTTACGAGCTGGATTACTTGAGCGGATGCTAGACTTTGCTAATTCTTGCGAGCTTGGCGCTATACCTCCTGAAAATAGCAGTGAGGCACTGGCTGCAAAAGGTATAAATGAGTTTTTGGCTTCGGCACTTTTGATAGAAAAAAGCTCTATGATGTTTTATGACGATCTAATTAATTCGTGCAAGAACGCGCAATTTAAAGAGCTGCTGTATAAGGCGCAGGCGGTTTCGTATAATGAAATTTTGCCGATTTTAAAAGAATTAAATTCTAAATACGAGGCTGATTTAAATTCTTTGAATTTCACTGATTTATTAAATGAAATTTTAAAAAATCCGCAGGGATTAGAGCGGATATTTCAAAAATACGATTTGCAAAATATCTTAAATAGCGCATTTTCCAATTTAATTAAAGGAATTTTGCAGAAAAATTAAATTAGGATTGCAAAAATCTAAAAAAGTCGCTATAATATCAAAATCTATGTAAAGTTGATAAAACGGCTTTATAATCTTAAAACAAGGAGAATGAAATGCCGATCCCATTTCTAGCAGGTTTTGCGCTTGGTTGCGCGGCGGTTTACGCTTATAACAATCGAGATAAAATCAAAGAAGGTGCGAATAAAATCGTTAGTAGCAAAAGCGTCGAGGAGCTAAAAAATAGCGTCAAAGGCGGAGCAGAAAAATTAAGCAAAAAATCAAAAGAAATTTTTGCGGAAGCCAAAGAAGGCTTAGACGATGTCGCTGAGGCGGTAAAAGGTAAAAGAAAGTCTGGCGGTAAAAAAGCTGCGACAAGTAGCGCCAGCACTGAGACTAGCACTGCAAAAAAAACTAGAAAAAAACCGGGACCAAAACCGGGATTTAAAAGAACTAAAAAATCCACCGCAAGCGCTAAGACTGGCGTAACACCGGTAGGTGAGACATCCGCAGCATCTACTACTCCGCTTAATATCCCGCAGATCGTAAAAATGGACGATAATTCTTCGGCTAAATTTACGTCCGCAGACGATAAATCAGAAAAATAGAGGCCTAAATGAATAGATCACTTACGACACAGCGTTCGCCGCTGGATCACGTTTTAAGCGGCGCTATAGCGGGGGCGATCGGCGGTTGCGCCGTAGAGCTCGTTAAAGCCAAAGAAGGCAAGAGCAAATCTAAAGCGATTCGAGATGCGCTGGATATTGCGCTAAGCGGCGGTATCATCGGCGGCGGCGCGATTTACAGCGCAAATAAGCTCGTGCAAGGCGAGTATCTACGCGCAGCGGCAGGCGTCGCTGTATGCGTAGGCGCGCTCATTGCGGGTAGAAATTTTATTCTTAAGGTAGGCAATGAGTAATCCGTATATCACAAAAAAAGATTTGAAAGAAATTCTAGACGATTACGATTTTGGTGGCAATAAATATTCTAGCGGCTCTGCGGGAGGCTTTACCGGCGATGATAAGCTCGGCGGTTGGGCAAAATGGATAAATGAGCGGGTAAATTCTGCACCTTTTAACGGCTCAGTTTCTGACAATGGCTCGGATAGTAAAGATTCTACTGCTCAAAGCTCAAGCGACGTAAATTCTACTCAAAGCTCGCAAAATTCCACTTCCGGTGGAATTTTTAATTCCATGGGTAGCAGACAAAACGCGAACGGTTTATTTGGTAGCAACTCATTTATCACAGGCATCGTTTTAGGTGCTGCGGCAACCTATTTTCTCACCGACGAAAACGCGCAAAAAAAGCTTTTTAAGCTCATTGCAAAGGGTACCGAGATGTTTCAGATGGGCGTTGAAGAGATGAAGGAGCGATTCGAAGACGCCAAGGCAGAGATGCAAGAGTAGTCGATGCAAAATTTTAAAATTTTACATGAGACTAAAACTAGACTACGGCTAAAGATCGTCGGTTTTAGAGATATCGATGCGAGCGCACTACAAAAAGCAGCTGCGAGGCTTGAAGGCGTAACGGAAGCTAGATTTAATGCTAAAATCGGCTCTTTGATCCTTAGGCTTGACGCAGGCGTAAATAAGGCAGGAATTCTAAAGCAACTTGAAGTTTTAAATTTAAGCGAGCTAAAATCAATTATCCCCGCTAACCATAAAAATTTGCCAAGCAAAAACGAATTTATTTTAGCGCTTCTTGCGTTGGGGGGCAATTTAATCTTTCGCACTTCGCCTTTAGCGCGCGCATTTAGCATCGTAGCGTGCATGCCTATCTTAAAAGAAGGCATTAAAGAAAGCTTTCGTCACGGACTTACTTCAAAGGGCTTGGAAGCTGCCGCTGTCGGGATTTCGCTCGCGCGCGGAGATATCTTTGCTGCAAACAGCACTAACGCTATGCTTGCTCTTGGCGAATATATGGAGGAGAGCACCGTTTATAAAAGCGACGATCTAATCCGCGAGCTCGCCCGCCCGGACATCGCCGAGGCGTGGGTAGAGATAGATCAAAACGGCAAAAAGACCGAAGTCAAAATCGCAACTTCTAAGCTAAAGGTAGGCGACATCGTGGTCGTGGGCGCGGGCGATGTCATAGCCGTGGATGGGCACGTCGTAAGCGGCGAAGCGATGATAAATCAAGCCAATATGACGGGCGAGTCGGTCGCGGTGAAAAAATCTCGCGGCGATAGCGTGCTAAGCGGTACGATCGTGGAGGAGGGTAGGATCCGTATCTGGGCGGAAAACGTCGGCGAAAACACCTCCACGCAGCGCATAAAGCACTACATCACGGCATCTCTTAACGAGCGCTCCAGCATCGGCATGCATACGACTCACTTAGCCGACAAGCTCGTGCCGGTAACCTTCGGGCTTGCGGGCGTGTCCTATCTGATAAATCGAAATTTTATGAGCGTAGCTTCGGTGCTGCAGGCGGATTACTCTTGCGCGCTTAAGCTGCCTACGCCGGTTGCTTTTAAGTCGAGCATTTCAAAGGCGGGTAAGAACGGGATTTTGATCAAAGGCGCCAAGGCTCTTGAGTCGCTTGCGAGCGCCGATACCTTCGTATTTGATAAGACGGGCACGCTTACGTACGGCAACCTGGAGGTCGCCGAGATTATATCGTTTGACGAGCATTTCAGCAAAAACGATATTTTAAATTTAACCGCGAGCGCCGAGGAGCATTATTTCCATCCCGTAGCCGAGGCGATCGTGGATGCAGCTAAAAAGCACGGTTTTATCCACAAACACCACGACGAGGTGGAATTCGTCGTCGCTCACGGCGTAAAGACCAGTATCGAGGGCAAAAAGCTCATCATCGGCTCGCGCCACTTCCTAGAGGACGACGAGATGATCTCGTTTGCGGCGCATGAGCAGACCATCGATCTTGCGATGCAAAAGGGGCTCGCGCTGCTTTACATCGCATTTGACGGCAGACTTTTGGGGCTCATCGGGCTTAGAGACGAGGTGCGCGCAAACGCTCGCGCCGTCATCGCTAGGCTCCGTAAGCTGGGCGCTAAACAGATCGTCATGCTAAGCGGCGACGTGAGCTCAAAAGCCCGCGCCGTAGCTAAAAAGCTCGGCGTAGATCGCTATTACGGTGAGCTGCTGCCGACGCAAAAGACCGAAATCTTAGAACAGCTGAAAGCCGAGGGGCGGAAGGTGGTCTTCGTGGGCGACGGCATAAACGATGCGCCGAGCCTGATGAAGGCGGACATCGGCATCAGCATGCTAAACGGCGCCGAGATCGCCAAGGCTTCCGCTCAGATCGGGCTTTTGAAAAACGACATCGAAGGTGTCGCGCAGGTAAAGGCGCTGGCCAACGACACCCTGCGGCTCGTAAATCGAAATTTCAACGCCACCGTGGGGATAAATTCGATCATTTTATTTTTGGCGACCTTCGGCGCGCTAAGTCCCGTAGCTACGGCGCTGCTGCATAATGGCACGACGATAGGACTACTACTGAATTCTATCAAAGGGGTAAAATTTGAGCATTGAAGATAAAATTTTGGATCTAAATTTTCAGCGCAAAGCGGCTAAAGTGACGCTCGGAGTAAGTATGGGTATCACGGCTCTAACCACGCTGAATATGAACTCGCGCATGTCGCAGCTACATAAAGTTTCGGGTGCAGTGATGCTGGCAAGCGCGATCTGGCACGCTAGCCTTTACGGCTCGCCGTACAGCGAGTTTTTGCAAAATAGAAAAGCAAAGAGGAGGGGCAGAAAGAGATCCGTAGCAAATTTAGCTTTGGAAAATCTGCCGGACGGCAAAAGCACTCCTGCAAAAAGTGCGCCCCTAAAAAGAAAGCCTCGCGCGCGCAAAAGCGCCTAGTGGCATAGTGCGTCGCGGCTTTTGAAAGTGCAAAGATAAACTCTAAAGCCGCTAAATTTCTTTAGACGCAGCCGCCGAATAAAACGTCGTAAGCGGTGAAATTTACGCCGTTTGCGGCTAAATTTACTATTTTATTAATTATTTATCTATTTATCCATACAATTCCATCAAAATTTTAAGGAAAGACGATGAAATTAGTTTTATTGTTTTCGGTATTGGCTAGTCTTGCTTTGGGGCTTGATTGCAACGCCAAGACCTATTGCTCGCAGTTTAGCAGCTGCGAAGAGGCGACGCGGTATCTGCGAGAGTGTGGCAGGGCTCAGGAAGGTGGTACTCAGCACACCGATGGCGACGGCGACGGCGTGCCGTGCGAAAAACAGCTGTGCGGCCGTAATGGTCATAAATTTAGCGGATTTTCTAGCGCGCGCGATGAAAAGAGCGAAGTTTCAAATTTAAAGGGCGCTGCCGACTCATGCGGTGCGGAGAAATTTAATGGTAGCGTTATAGCTATAAAATTTGCTTCATAAGTCCGTGAAATTTTATCTCGGCGCATCTTTAAATTTATAATATTAAGCGCGCCGTGATCTAATACCGCCGCGCTCGCTAAATTCGCAACGTTCGATTAAATTTTAATTATAAAAGAGCCAGTAAATTTTACATTTAGCGGCTGTGTCGGTCGCTAGCTACCGAAATTTTAATCCGCAAACACCTCATAATATCCTTTAAATTTTTACCCGCCTTTACCTGCCGCAAATTTAAATTTCGCTACAATCGCTTTTTAAAATTTTGCGCCGAGTGCGCGCAAGAAGCTAAATTTAAAGGATCAAGATGGATTTTCAAATAGACGCCGCAGACGGCGCGGCGCGCGCCTGCACGATCCGCACGGCGCATAGCACGATCCGTACCCCCGTTTTTATGCCGGTCGGCACCGTGGGCGCGGTCAAGGCGCTCGATGCGACGGACGTAGAGCAGCTCCTGGGCGCGCAGATCATCCTTGCCAACACCTATCATATGTATCTGCGCCCAGGCTCGCGGATAGTGGCGGGCTTCGGCGGGCTGCACGGATTTACGAAATTTCCTCGCAGCTTTTTGACCGATAGCGGCGGCTTTCAGGCTTTCAGCCTGCGAGCAAACACTAAAAACGACGAGGGCGGCATAAAATTTAAAAGCCACATCGACGGCAGCATACATTATTTCACGCCGAGCTCGGTGCTCGATACGCAGTATGAGCTAAACTCCGATATTATGATGATTTTAGACGACTTGGTGGAGCTGCCGCGTGAACCTGGCGCGCTTAGCGCGGATGAGAAATCGCGGCTTAAAAAGCGGATCGATCTAAGCGTTGCGCGCACGATAAAATGGGCTCGCGAGGCGATAGATTATCACGAGGTCATGAAATCTCGTGGCCTGCACGCGCATCAAAACATCTTCGGTATCATCCAAGGCGGCACCGACCCGCAGGCGCGCAAATTTTGCGCCGAAGCGCTGTGCGAGATGAGCTTTGACGGGCTTGCGATCGGAGGGCTTAGCGTGGGCGAGAAAAACGAGCTGATGTACGAAACCGTAGAGGCTATGATGCCATATGTCGATGCGGCGCGCCCGCGATATTTGATGGGGGTCGGCACGCCTGAGGATCTCGTCGAAAACGTCGCTCGCGGCGTGGATATGTTCGACTGCGTGATGCCTACGCGCAACGCCCGCAACGGCACGCTATTTACGAGCTTCGGCAAGATCAGCATCAAAAACGCGGGCTTTATCAGCGATCACGATCCGATCGATTCGCACTGCGACTGCTACACGTGCAAACGCTTCAGCCGCGGCTACCTAAATCATCTATTTCGAGCGCGCGAGCTTAGCTTTTACCGCCTCGCGAGCATTCACAATCTGCACTTCTACCTGCGCCTTGCCGCGGATATGAGAGAGGCGATCATGCACGGGCGGTTTGCGGAGTTTAGGCGGGAATTCTACGCCGCACGAAGCGGGGCGCGAGATTAAATTTTAGTAGGCGAGGGCGTTTAAATTTGACGTGCTAGTCAAATTTTACGCCGTGGCTGCGGCGAAGGCGCGGAATTTTAATACGGCGCGCGGACGGCTAAATTTAAACGTGACAAAATTTGGGCAGTGAAATTTTAAGAGCTGCGGCGCGTGGAGCTTGTAGCTTAAAATTTGATTTAAATTCTGAGCTTAGGCTTTCGTATCGATTAGAATTTTATTTCGGCAAAATTTTATTATGATAGAGTTATGTCTTGGAATTTTGCCGTAGAATGCGATGTGAAATTTAGCTTTGAATTTCGCGCCGAATTGCGTGGATAAAATTCTGCGTCGATATGTGCTGAGCGCGTGAGATTTAAAGATGGATTTTAGCGGTAGGATTTTACAGACGCGATGTCAATTGCCGCGGCTTTTATCAAATAAAAGGGGAGACATTGCATCGAAATTTCTCAGGCATTGGTGTATTTTTGTAAGCGCGCGTTAACGCGTAAAAAAGACATATATTGCTTTAGGGCGTGCGATCTGCGCCTACAATTGCGGAATTTTATTGCGATAAAATTTTACTTTGATAAAGTTCAAATCCCCGCTAAATTCTGTCTTCGTGCTAAATTTTGTGATGAAATTTTGAGTGGAATTCTATCGTGGTAAAATTTCATCATAGCGAGATTTGCAGCAAAATTTTGTAAAATTATTTTTTAATCCGCCTTAGCATACAAAATCCAAGGAAATAAAGCGGCGACATAACGATAAAAATTATGATATACCTCCACGCCGTGCTCGCAAAAAATAGCCCCGTAAGCTCCATAAATTTTATCGATGCGCCAGTATAGCGGTCGCCGATGCCTATGAAAATAATAGCTGCGAGCTCTACGAGCAGCGCAGGAGCAAATAGGATCGAGCCTGCAGTTTTGAAAAACATAAATGCAAAAGCCTTGAACTTATAATAAAACGAAATTAGCCCAAATCCGATCACGCCGCAGATGAAAATCTGCTCGAACTCATCCAGCCCCAGGCTCTTATCCTGCAGGATCGTAGAGATGACGCACAGGATGATAAAAACGTTGTAATTCGCCATTTGACGCATTGGGTATTGATCGTGCGTCGCTATGGAGAGTAGGTTTATCGCGCGGTTAAGCGGCAGCAGATAAAATAGCGCAAAACTAAGGAAAATAAGTAGGTCCATCACCATATAAACCGTGTCTTGATTGACATAAGCTTCGATCTGCGAAAAAGATAGAAATATACTTGCGATTTGCGAGCGGAATATCAAAATAATGACTATTGGCGCTATGGGCAGGATTATGGATTTAAGCCCTTCCTTGCGGATAGATGAAGTATAAATTTTACTCTCGACGCTTTGTGTGGTGCGCAGATCGTCTGTTTGGACGAACTCAAATCCAAAGAATTTCGGTTTTTTTGCACTCGTAGGCTTGGCTTTGCGGTTAAATTTAAATTTATTAAATTTTTTTGCGACCTTCGTTTCTTTTACGGCAGAGTTATCCTCTGAGATCTTTTCGGCAGGACTTTGAATAAATGGCGCTTCGGATATATTATTTTCTGCAGAATTCTTATCGCCAAAAATTTCATCGTTTTGCTTTGCAGATTCTTTTGGCTGTGGGGCTACTTTTTGCGCTACGCGGTCTTTGGATTTAGAGCCCTCGACGCGCTTTATATTTATCGCGCTGGATGCTAGCGTGTCGAAACTTACCTCATCGCCGTCGGTTAGGCTAGGATCGCGCTCGCCCAGCATTTCGTAGCTATACTCGACCCCGCCCGTGGCGACTATGACATTTTCACCTCTGATAAATCCAATAAGTCTCATATACTAACATTCCCCGATTTTTTAATGAGAAATATTAGTCAAAATGAACTTAAAAAACGATTATTCTACGGTGACGCTTTTGGCTAAATTCCGCGGCATATCTACGTCGTTGCCAAGTCTGACGGAGATTTCAAGAGCTAGAATTTGTAAAATTATCATCATCTCAAAAAACTCGCTCATCGCGTGACTCTGCTCGCTTGTTTTGATAAAATCATCCGCGATCTCTGGCTCTTCTGGACTGATCGCCAAAATATACGCATCGCGCGCAGCAAGCTCTTCGACATTGCTTTTGGTTTTTTCATAGAGCAAATGCTTTGGCATCAGCGCAACCGTAAAGAGATTAGAATCGGCAAGAGCGATCGGTCCGTGCTTCATCTCGCCGCTCGGATAGCCCTCGGCGTGCAGATAGGAGATCTCTTTGAGCTTGAGTGCGCCCTCAAGAGCGAGCGGATAGAAAATATCGCGACCGATAAAGAAAAAGCCGTGTCCGTGCAGATAGTGCTTGCTCATACGGTAAATTTTATCCTGCAAGCCGTCTTTGATCTTTAAAATTTGCGGGATATGAAGCATCGCCGAAATTTCAGCGGAATTCGTGCGCGCCGAGATGACTTCGCGCAGATTTGCAAGATACACCACAAACATCCATAGCACCATAACCTGCGTCGCAAAGGCCTTCGTAGATGCCACACCCTTTTCGATGCCTGCGCGGGTGAGGATCACGCTGCCTGCCATGCGCACGATCGAGCTGTTATCGACGTTGCAGATTGCAAGCGTCCTAAGACCAGCTTTTTTAGCGATATGCAGCGCCTCTAATGTATCGGCGGTCTCGCCGCTTTGCGAGATCACGATAAATAAGGAATTCTTGTTTAAAAATGGTTCTTTATAGCGGAATTCGCTAGCAACTTCTACTTTCGTGCGGATTTTAGCGATGCGCTCGAAAAGATACGAGCTTACGAGCGCGGCGTGATAGCTCGTGCCGCAGGCGCATAGCACGACCTCGTCGATGCCCTCAAACATCGCCGCATCAAGTTCGTCAAATTTTATCTTACCGCCCTTGATCACGCGCCCCATCATCGCTTCGGTTACGACTTGCGCTTGCTCGTAAATTTCTTTTTCCATAAAAAATCTAAAGCCCTCTTTTTGCGCATAGCCTTTATCTTTAGGAAGCTCACTAAAGGCGCAATTATGCGGTTTAGAGTTTTTAAAAATGTCGATTTGCCCTAGTTTGGCGACGCCGTAAATTTGATCGTCCAGATACGCAGCCGTATTCGCAAGCCCGATGAGCGGAGCGTCCGAGGAGCTAAAGAAAATTTCGTTTTTATCGTTTTTTGCGACGATGAGCGGAGCTGCGTTTTTAGCAAAGAAAATTTCGCCGGGTGCTGCCTTGGTGATCAAAAGCGTTGCGTATGCGCCTTTTAGCCGTTTAATTGTGGCTTCATATGCCTTAAATGCGTCGTTACTAGCCTTGAAATTTTTTTCAAAAAGATGTACGATCACTTCGGTATCGGTCTGGCTTAAAAATTTCACGCCGTCCGCTTCGAGCTCGTCCTTTAGCTCGATGTAGTTTTCGATGATGCCGTTATGTACGACGAAGCTAAAATCTCCAAAATGCGGATGCGCGTTAAGCTCGGTGGGCTTTCCGTGCGTCGCCCAGCGAGTATGTCCGATCGCAACGCCAAAGCCTTGCGAAGTGAAATCTTTCATCTTTTCTTCGAGATTATTTAGCTTGCCGACTGCTTTGAAATACTTTATATTCGCACTCTCGTCCATCACAGCAAGCCCAGCGCTATCGTATCCGCGATACTCGAGTTCTTTCAGTCCGTTTATTATGATTTTTTTCTTTTCGGCGTTTCCTATGTAGCCCACGATTCCACACATTTTGCTTTCCTTGTTTAAAATTTGGCGCCCATTTTACTACGCTATTTTAAATTAACGAAATTCGGCTCTAAATTTAGTCCGCTTATCCGTTTTGTAAGCAAAAAATTATATAATTAGCACAAAATTTGGCTTGGGAAATCGATGGGAATTTTAGAAAAACTACAAAGCGGCGAGAGATTAAATTACGAAGACGGCGTGAAATTATGGGATCTGGATCTTTTCGATCTGGGTAAATTCGCCTTTAAAATTCGCAAAGAAAAAAACGGCAAAAATGTCTATTTCAACGCAAATCGCCATATCAATCCTTCAAATTTATGTGCAGATACCTGTAAATTTTGCGCATTTTCGGCGCACCGCAAGAACGATGGGGCCTACACGATGAGCGATGATGAGATCATGCGTATCGTGGACGAGACGGTGGCGCGCGGCACGAAGGAGATTCATATCGTAAGCTCGCACAATCCATTCGTTACGCCGCAGCAATATTTGGGAATTTTCAAAGCGATAAAGCAAAAATATCCGCTTGTGCACATCAAGGCGATGACCGCGGCGGAGATCGATTACTGGCGGCGAAAGTGGAAGATGAGCTACGAGGAGACGATAGAGCTGATGATGCAAAGCGGCGTGGATTCGATGCCGGGGGGCGGCGCCGAAATTTTTGACGAACGGATCAGGGATCAAATTTGCAAAGGTAAGGTCTCAAGCGAACAATGGCTGCGTATCCACTCGCTGTGGCATGCGCGCGGGCGTCAGAGCAACGCCACGATGCTCTTTGGACATATCGAAAGCCGCGCTCACCGCATCGATCACATCTTGCGCATCCGCGCGCTGCAAGATGAAAGCCTCTCTCGCGCTAACGGCGGCGGTTTCAACGCATTCATTCCGCTCGTGTATCAGCGCGAGAACAACTACCTGGACGTGAAAGGCTTTTTGGGCTCGGTCGAAATTTTAAAAACGATTGCGATTAGTAGAATTTTGCTCGACAACGTCGCGCATATCAAGGCGTATTGGGCGACCTCGACGCTAAGCTTAGCTCTTGTAGCGCAGGATTTCGGCGCGGATGATCTTGACGGCACGATCGAGAACGAAAGCATTCAAAGCAGCGCCGGCGCCGGCAGCAAAAAAGGGCAGAGCAAGCGCGATTTTATCGATATGATCGGCACGGCAGGCTTTGTGCCGGTCGAGCGCGACAGCTTGTATAATCAGATCGAAATTTACGAATAAATTCTAAAGGAGGAGCAAGTGGAGAAATTCTTTCATCTCGCCGCGGCAAAAACGTCGGTAAGGCAGGAGCTTATTGCGGGGCTTACTACGTTTTTGGCGATGATTTACATCGTGCCGGTAAACGCTAACATTATGAGCATCGCAGGTATGCCGTTTGATGCGCTGGTTACGGCAACCGCGCTTATTACGATAATCGCGACGTTATTTAATGGGCTCTTTGCAAATACCCCCGTTGCGCTTAGCGTCGGCATGGGGCTAAATGCGTATTTTACCTTTGCGTTGTGCGTGGATGCGAAGATGCCGTGGCAGAGCGCGCTTGGCATCGTAGCAATAAGCGGGGCGCTTTTTACCGTGCTTTCGTTTACTAATTTTCGCGTTTGGGTTATCAAATCTATCCCGCTTGATCTGCGTCGCGCAATAAGTGCGGGTATCGGGGCTTTCATCTGCTTCATCGGACTTAAACAGATGGGCGTCATCGCGCCTAGTCAAGCGACGCTAGTAACTTTAGGAAATTTAAAAGATCTAAATGTTTTGCTTGGAATTTTAGGCTTAGCGGTAGTGCTGGTGCTCTTCGTGCTTAGAATCAAGGCGGCGTTTATCTTAAGCATTTTGATTACTTCGTGCGTTGCGTGGGTGGCTGGAATTTCGCCCGCACCTCATGGCATCGTAAGCGCGCCAAGCGGCATAACGCCGATATTTGCTAAGCTAGATATCCCCGGAGCGCTAAAGCTTGCGTTCGTGCCTTTTATAATCACATTTTTCGTCACGCATCTATTCGATAGCATCGGCACTCTAACCGGCGTGGGAAACCGCGCGGGGCTTTTTGGAGAGAATAGTAAAGACGGTATGAAAAAACTATCTAGAAATTTAACCTCCGATGCGATAGGAAGCGTCGCAGGAGCCGTTATCGGCACGAGCACGGTTACTGCATTTGCCGAGAGCGCGAGCGGAGTAGAAGCGGGCGGCCGCACGGGGCTAACGGCGGTATTTTGCGCTATATTTTTCGTGCTGACGCTGTTTATGTTGCCGCTATTTAAGGCGATCCCAGCAAATGCGATCTATCCGATCCTCGTAATGGTCGGGGTTTTGATGTTTAGCGAGCTTGGTAAGATCGATTATAGCGACGCTGGAATTTTAATCCCTGCGTTTTTTATAGTGTTTTTGATGCCTTTTACCTATTCGATCACCAACGGCTTAAGCTTCGGCTTTATTGCTTATATCGTAGTTAGACTTGCTCAGCGCAAGATAAAAGATTTAAATTTCGGCGTTTTGACGCTTGGCGCGATTAGCGTTTTAGTATTTTTAATGCATTAAGTTTTAAGGAAAGATATGAGATTTTATAGTTTTGACGAGATGGATCACGACGCAAGAGTTATAGCAAAGCAGGTTAGGGACGAATTTATGCCCGATGCAATCGTGGCGATCGCTAGAGGTGGGCTCACATTCGGTCACGCGCTAGCCAATGCGCTTGATATGCGGACGATATTTTCGATAAATTCCATCCACTACGCAGATACCAAAAAGCTCGACACCATCGACGTTTTCAACGTGCCCGATCTGGAGCTTTACAAGCGCGTGCTGCTGGTGGACGATATCATCGACAGCGGCGACAGCATGGTCGAGATCAAGCGCGTGCTGCTGGAGAAATTCCCGCAAATAGAGCTTAAAACCGCGGTGATTTTTTACAAACCTAAGGCGCTTATCCAGCCCGATTTTAAAATTTCAAAGACGGATGAGTGGATAAATTTCTTTTGGGAAAATTATACGATAGAGGAATGAAGCGGCGCGCAGTTAAATTTAGCGGCTAAATTTAAAAGGTTCGGCAGCTTAAATTTTATAAAATTTCGGTCGTAGAATTTAGTCGTAAATTTAAAGCGCCCGCAACAAGGATGAGAGTGAAGAAGCTTTATCAAAACGAAATTTTCGTGATCTTTATAATGTGCCTGTTTCAGGGCATATTTCTGCTTTATGCGATCTCAAATTTAAGCATCAGCTACTACGAGGCCGAAATTTTTTATGAGAAAAAATCCCTCGTTTCGCTAATCGCAAATTTAAGCTGCGAAATTTTCGGGCGCAACGACTATGCCCTGCGCATACCGTTTATTTTGATCCACTTCGCAAATGCCGCGATGATCTATAAAATTTCAAAATTTATTCTAAAGCGCCGCTTCGATAGAGTGGTCGCTACGGCGCTATTTATGGCGCTTCCTGCGTCGATGAGTAGCGCGATTTTACTAAATCCCGCGGGCATCATCGTTTTTTTCACGCTGCTAGCGATCTATTTTGCAAAGAGCGAATACAATATCGCGCTTTTCGTACTTCTCTCCGCTTGCGCCCTGATCGACCGCGCATTTTTTATGCTCTACGTAGGCTTTGGAATTTGGGCGCTTTATACGCGCAAAAAGGAGCTTTTGCTGCTTTGCATAGCGCTATTTAGCTTTAGCGTGATTTTTTACGACGTGAGCTCGGAGGGCAAGCCGAAGGGGTATTTTTTAGACACCGTGGGCGTTTTTGCGGGCGCGTTTTCGCCTCTCGTGTTTTTATTTTTCATCTACACGATCTATAGAATTTGGATCAAAGAGGAAAAGAGCCTGCTTTGGTTCATCGCTACGAGCGCGCTTTGTCTAACGATGCTTTTTTCGCTAAGACAGCGCGTGCCGCTTGAGATGATGCTGCCGTATTGCGTTATCGCTACGCCTCTGATCATTCGGGTTTTATTTAATTCATACCGCGTTAGATTGCCTAAATTTCGCACCTTTCACAAGATCGCCGTGGGTGTGACGCTGGTAAGCTTAGCGGTGAGTTATTTTGCAGTGATTTTTAGCGATGTGATGTATGAGGCGATGTTCGCAAACAAGCCGCAGCGGCATTTCATCTATAAATTTGACGTAGCTAGGCAGCTGGCAAGTGAGTTAAAAAATCGTGGAGTAAAAAGCGTAAGCTGCGAGGACGAGAGGCTCTGCCTGCGCCTGAAATTTTACGGACTGCCTAGCGGGGATAGCGCTTTTATCTATGCGGATGAGCCGGAATATGTCTCGGATCATAAAAATTCGATACAAAATATAGATATTTACAAGCGAGGCGTGCGAATTGCTAAATTTTATGTTAAAATATAAACAAAATTTTTATGAAAGGTAAAAATTATGAAAAAAGCATTTACTATGATAGAGCTGATTTTCATCATCGTGGTGGTTGGAATTCTAGCGGCGGTGGCGGTGCCTCAAATCAATCGAAATAGCCTTGTGGAGGCGGCAGATCAAGTAGCTGCTCATATTCGCTATACTCAGCAGCTGGCTATGAATGATAACAAATTCGATCCTGACGATCCTAATTGGTTTAAGAGATTTTGGAGGATTCAATTTACTGATCAAGGAGCACCGGGCTCTGCAGCAGGATGGCGATATAATATATATTGGGATAACGGAGCTTTCCCCGGTTCAAACGGACAACCAAATAGCCTAAATTCTATGGCAGCTGATCCGCAGAATCCTAACAAACTGCTTACTTCGGGCTTTGCTAGGCAACCTGCCAATACTGATGGTGCAAAAATGAATAAAAAGCTAAATTTAGAAGCAACATATAATATAAGCAATATAGAATTTACTAATTGCGGCAATGGAAATAATCACACCATCTCCTTTGATTCTTATGGCCGCCCAATGGGGCAGTTAGCGAACTCTAATGTGCCATATGATAGGCTTTTTGTGGGTCAAAATCCATGCATAATCACGCTTACCAATGATGCTAAAGAGCATGCCTATATAAGTATTCAGCCCGAGACGGGATACGTAAGTTATACGCTGAAATCAAATACGGGTAACGCGGCGCAGTAAATAATTTAAAGCATTTAAGGAGAATAATGAAAAAATACATAATGACGCCGATTTATTACGTAAACGACGTCCCGCACATCGGTCACGCATACACGACGATTATTGCCGATACGATGGCTAGATTTTACCGCCTGCAAGGACACGAGGTCTTTTTTAAAACGGGCACCGACGAGCACGGCCAAAAGATCGAAGAGGCCGCAGCCAAGCACGGCAAAAGCCCGAAGCAGTACGCAGACGGCGTGAGCGCTAAATTTAAAGACCTGTGGGACGAGTTTGACATCAGCTACGATATGTTTTCGCGCACTACCGATGCCGCGCACGAGGCGGCGGTGCAAAACGTATTTCGCAAGATGTATGAAAAGGGCGACATTTATAAGGGCGAATATGAGGGCAACTACTGCGTAAGCTGCGAGAGTTTTTTCCCTTCCGCTCAGCTAATCGACGGCGAGTATTGCCCCGACTGCGGCAAAAAGACTAAAATTTTAAAAGAGGAGAGCTATTTTTTCAGACTTAGCGCCTATGCAGACAGACTTTTAAAATGGTATGAGGACGAAAAGTGCATCCTGCCGTTAGGCAAAAAAAACGAGGTCGTAAGCTTCGTAAAAGGCGGTCTGAAGGATCTTTCGATCACGCGAACGGGCTTTGATTGGGGCGTTAAAATTCCGCCTGAGCTAAACGATCCGAAGCACGTAATTTACGTCTGGCTGGACGCTCTGATGGATTATCTTAGTTCGCTCGGATTTTGCGCGGGCGGCGAACGAATGGAGTATTGGAGCGACGCGCTGCACATCGTGGGCAAGGACATTTTGCGCTTTCACGCCGTCTATTGGCCTGCGTTTTTGATGAGCCTCGGGCTAAATATGCCACGCAGCATCGCAGCTCACGGCTGGTGGACGCGCGACGGCAAAAAGATGAGTAAGAGCCTGGGCAACGTCGTGGATCCGCGCGAGGTCACAAACGCCTACGGGCTGGAGCAGTTTAGGTATTTTTTGCTGCGCGAGGTACCGTTCGGCCAAGACGGCGATTTTTCGCAAAAAGCGATCATAAACCGCGTAAATTCCGAGCTTGCCAACGAGCTTGGAAATCTACTCAGCCGCATCGTCGGCATGAGCGCAAAATACTCGGATTACATCATAAATTCTAAAGATGTAATGAAATTTTTCACCGCCGAGATCGAGGAAGCAAACTCCTATCTGAGCGCCGCACTTAGCGCGCTTGAGGAAGTCGCTACCAATAGATACTTGGAGGAGCTTTGGAGGGCGCTTGCTCTTGCGAACGCTTCGATTGCTAAATACGAGCCGTGGAATTTGATGAAAAACGGCGAGCAAGATAGGGCGCTGGCTCTCGTCGCATTGGTCGCAAATATTTTGGCTAAAGTTGCCGTGCTGCTAAGCCCTGCGATGCCGAAGACGGCGGCACGTATCGCAGACACGCTAGGCTTTGAAATATCCACGTCGCTTTATGAAAAGCTAGTGATTCGCGGTGAAATTTTAGATTTTAAGGCCAAGCCATGCGAGCCGCTTTTTACTAAGATCGATCATGAGCTGATGCCGAAGGCGGACTACGATAGACTGGACGGCGCTGTAAATTCTACAAGCTGTTCGAGCACAGACGCCGCCGCAAAAGGCGCGCCAAGCTTAAACGCAAACGCTTCCGGTTCGGACGCTACGGCGCAAGAAACCAAAGGCGAGACAACCGAAGCTCAAATCAAAATAGATGATTTTAAGAAATGCGTTATCAAAGTCGGCACGGTTTTGGAGTGCGAAAACATAGAGGGCAGCGAGAAGTTGTTGCGATTTATGATCGATCTAGGGGAGGAGAGGCCGCGTCAAATCATCAGCGGTATCGCGAAATTTTACGATCCCGCCGCGCTTGTCGGCAAGCAGATCTGTGTGTTGGCAAATTTAAAACCCGCTAAAATTTTTAAACATAGCAGCGAGGGTATGATTTTAAGCGCCGAGGATGGCAGCCTTACGCTGCTTAGCACTCTCGCGCCCGTAAAAAACGGCGCGATCGTAGGTTAGCGATGAGGGCTCTAGCGCGCAAAGCTTCGAAGCTCGCCATCTACGACGCGGCTGGGCTCTGCGCGCAAAAAGGCGGCGCTTCAGATAAAATTTTAAAGTTTTGCCGCCGCTACGGCTTTGCCGCAAAGATCGGTGCAGGCGGGCTTGTATGCGCCACTCCTTTGGGGCTGAAGCTCGGTGCGGGGGTTGCTTTAAAATTTG
The DNA here is from genome assembly GCA_937990735.1 of uncultured Campylobacter sp. GTDB lineage: Bacteria > Campylobacterota > Campylobacteria > Campylobacterales > Campylobacteraceae > Campylobacter_B. The sequence continues at coordinate 45,231 of CALKQT010000018.1, forward strand.
CGGCGCGTAAAATTTTAACGATCGGCGTTTGCGAGCTGT
>CALKQT010000019.1 GCA_937990735.1 uncultured Campylobacter sp.
CGCCCATATCGCTATTCGCACCGCATTTTTTATCAATCTCACTTTTTTACCTTTTATATGAGATTTATCAGGGATGATACAAATACTACTCAAGAGCTTATAAAGCTAGGTGCGGATATACATAAAAAAGATGAATACAAGCTATCCGCTATGGCCTATGCGATAGAAAATAATGCTACCAATACTGTTAAACTATTGCTCGATAATGGAATTAAATTTAATGAGATCAATATAGTACAAGGGTATATAGGATGCCCTTGGTATTCCAAAGATACAGAAATTATAGTTGATAATAATAAAATAGATGTAAAATTTACTGGATGCATAAAGGGAGAATCCTCAAAAGATCCTATTTATCCATTAAGCTATGCAATATATAGTAATTTGATAGAAATTGCCGATATGATGCTACAAAGAGGTATGAAACCGAAAGCATATGAAGGTCCTTTGTATTATTTAAGTGAGAACGGCGTTTCGTTTAAACAAAAGGAAATATTTAAAAAATCTATTTATACTTTTCTTCCGCGGGATATGATGTATAAAGATAAATTAGAATTATTAATAAAATATAATATAGATGGTCTACCGAGTCAAGATGATATTGTTACGGCTTATAGAAATTGTTTGGATAGTTTAGTTGGATCTATAAAAAAGAAGGAGTCTTACATAAACCATATGAATGATTACTGCTATGGAGAGAAGATTTTAGAATCATACGATTGGGCTCTTCGGGGTAGATGGTCGGTAAAACATAACGAAGAGAGGGAAAAAGGAACCGATAGATACTGGAAAGAAAAAGATTTTATAAAATTTTTCGGCTATATGCCAAACGATAAAAAATGTACTAAGCTAGAACCGGATATTAAAATATTAAATTTCTATAATATGAAAATAGATAGATATAAAGCTCTTTGCGGCAATGGGCTAAGCGATGAAGAGATTTTGCAAAAAAGCAGCCTCAAAGATAAAAATAGTACCGAGGTATTCGATATTGAAACATTTTTTAAATATTTAAATTTTAAGGAAATGTTAGAGGAAGCAAAAGTGAAAATTCTACATAACGGTGAGAAAATTGATATAAAAGACTATGCTGAAATTCTAAGACAAGAAGCAGCTAAAAAACTAGATAGTAATCAATAAATTTGAAGGAGTAAAACTATATAGCATAAGAACTTAAGCGATATAGCAGGCAAAGCTTTTCTAAATTTTTATTAAAATTTTCCCCGCTAGGCTGCAAAGCCTTAAATTAATCCAAATTTCACTATAATTAATCACTTTAATTTTAAAGGCCGCGAATGCTAAGCTTAGACGAAATTCGAAAAAATATCATCCTAAAACCGGGCGTGCATTATTTTGACTACACCGCTTCCGGGCTTGCTTATGAGCCCGTAGAGCGCGAGATAGGCGAAATTTTAAAAACCTACGCCAACACTCACTCCGACAGTAGCTCCAGCGCCATCATTACGCAGCGTCGCTACGAGGGCGCGCGCGAGAGTCTAAAAAAGCTGCTAGGGCTTGACGAGCGGTTTTATCTCATCGCCTGCGGGCAGGGCGCGACGGCTGCGATCAAGAAATTTCAGGAGCTGCTCGGCATCTACCTGCCGCCTGCGACCAGAAGCGTGATCGGCGAGGCAAATTTACGCGCCGCGCAGCTTCCGCTCGTGCTCGTTTCGCCATACGAACACCACTCAAACGAGCTTAGTTTTCGCGAGGGGCTTTGCGACTACATGCGCGTGCCGCTTAGTGAATCAGGCGAGATCGATCTGCTTGCACTTGAGCGCATACTGAAGCTAAATGCGGGACGCCGCATCATCGGCTCGTTTAGCGCCGCCTCAAACGTCACGGGCGTCATTAGCGATTATAAAAAGATCAGCGAGCTAATCAGGGCCGCGGGCGGCATCGTCGCCTTTGACTGCGCGGCGCTGAGCTCGCACGAAAATTTAGATTGCGACTATTTCGATGCGATTTTCCTCTCGCCTCATAAGTTGCTCGGCGGAGTCGCAAGTTGCGGGCTTTTAGCGATCAAAAAGGAGCTGCTTAACAGTGATATACCGACCTTTGCCGCGGGCGGGACGGTCGCCTACGCTAGCCGCGAAGGGCACGTGTTTTTGAAAAACCCCGAGCAGCTAGAGGAGGGCGGTACGCCGCCCATAATCGGGCTTATGCGGGCAAATTTGGCTTATGCGCTGCGAAACGAAGTGGGGTTTGAGAAGATAAAAAGCGCCGAGAACGAGCTCGCACGTCTTTTTGAGAGCGAGCTAGCGGGCATAGACGAGATCATAAACTACGCTCCAAAGGGCGCACCGCGGCTACCGATTTTTTCGTTTAATATTCGCGGCGTCTCGGCGTATGATTTCGCCGCGAGCCTTAGCAACGACTTCGGTATCCAGACGCGCGCGGGCGTGATGTGCGCCGGGCCCTACGCTCACGATCTGCTGGGTATCAAGGAGGGGCGCATGCCGGAAAGTAAGCCGGGCTTTGTACGCGTGAGCCTGCACTACACGCACACCGAGCGCGACGTGCTCTATCTTGTGGGCGCGATAAAATCCTGCATCAAAAAGCACCGCGAGCTTTGGGGCGAGGAAAAGGCGATGTATGAGATGTTCGGCGGGAAAATTTAAGCGGCGCGGGTTAGGGTCTTACCGCTTTGTTTGAGCTCTAGTGAAATTTTGTAAAATTCTGCGCCGTTTTTAAAATTTATCGGAATTCCGTGCCGTCTCTTCGGAATTTTACGCGGGTTTTGCGCCGCAGAATTCTTACCATCGTTCCGCCTTTGCACTGCAGGCGAAATAAACGGCACGTTTCGCGGAGTAACGTATAATTCTGCCCGTAAATTTACAAGTAAATTCCACAGAGTTAAAATTTAGAATTCTAAAATCCGCGCCTAGAATTTTAAAATTTCACGCCGCGCCGCTAGGTAAAGCCATACCTATAAATTTCAAAATTTAAAGGCGCAAATTTTATGCGCTCTGTTTCACCAGATACGCCGCGATAGATGGTTCGCAGTGAAAATTTGAGGCAGAAATGAAATTTATTAGCGCCGCGCGAATAAAATTCTAAAGCAAAATTAAGCTTATCCGCACTTCGCGCAGAACTACTCCAGCCCTAAAAACGCGCCGTCTTCAAATCCGAAATAGATCCTCTCGCCCGCGCTCCAGTGCCGCTCATCCTGCGCCGTGACGCATTTTAGCAACACATCGCCCGCCTTGATCTTGATGAGCAGCGAGGAGCCGTACTGAAGCGAAACCGAGTGCAAAATCCCCGCGAAGCAGCGCTCAAACGGGCTTTGGGATAATAAAATTTTACTCGGATTTATCGCGATTTTGCGAGCGCGTGCGAGCCCCTCTTCAAGGCGCAGCGAAATTTCATCCGAAAATTTTAAAACTCCGTTTTGCACGTCAAAGATATTTTTGTATTCAAACTCGCATATCTTGCCGCGATGCAGAAATACGCTTCTTTGCGCGATCGCACTGAGCCATTTCTCGTCGTGGCTGGCGATGATAAAACCGCAGCCGTAGCGACTCCGCATAAATAAAATCGCGCGCGCAAAGAGCTTGGAAGCGGCAAGATCGAGGCTGTTGGTCGGCTCGTCGAGCAGATAGAGCTTTGCGCGCTGCGCCAGAGCGAGCGCAAACGCGATGCGCTGCGTCTGCCCCGAGCTAAGCTCGAAATGCTTCTTTGATAAAAAACTTCTATCAAGCCCCGTTAGGGCGAGCGCCTCATCCACTCTCTCGTCAAATTCCGCAAGCGCGCCGCGGCTTTTGAGCGCAAATTTAAAATTTTGCTCCACGCTGCGTTTTAAAAGCACGGGCTCGGGCAGCAGCAGGCAGATCTGCCGCAACGTCTGCAAAGAGGGCGCCTGCTGTCCCCAAAGCTCCATGCTGCCGCTACTCGGGCGCTGCAAAAAGGCCAAAATCCGCAGCAACGTGGATTTTCCGCTGCCGTTGGAACCTAAAAGCGCCGTGATGCCGCTCGTATTTAGATCGAGACTGGGGATATTTAAAATTTCGCTCCGTCCGTAGCGCAGCACTAGATCTCGCACCGAGATCAGCTCGCTATTGGGTACAGATCGCGCTGCGGCTGAATTCTCACTCGCGAAATTCTCGCTCTTGGAATTTTCACTCGCAGAATTTGCACTAATGGAATTCTCGGTCGGAGAATTTTTACTCGTAGAATTTCCCGCAGTGGAATTTTTACTCGTAGAATTCTCGCCTGCATAATTTACGTCTGTGGAATTTTCACTCATAAAATTTTCGTGCTTCCGCTCCGCCCGGTTTTTGTCCGTGAAATTCTTGCTCGGGCGCGTTTGCTTGTCTGCATTCATCGATCTAGCCTTTTTAGCGCGTGGATGGCTAAATTTACCGCAAACGCTATCAAAATCAGCACCAGCGCGAGCGCTATACCCATCGCAAACTCGCCCTTGTTGGTCTCAAGCGAGATCGCCGTGGTGATCGTGCGGGTGAAATATTTGATATTGCCGCCGATCATCATCGCTACGCCCACCTCGGCAACGATCCGCCCGTAAGCGGTGGCGATGACGACGAGTAGGGCGTAGCGCAGCTCGTAAAGCACGCAAAGGATTAAATTTAGCGGGCTTAGGCGGTAGTTCATAATGTTTAGATAGTGCTTTTTGTCCATATTTTCGATAACGCTGGCGCTTAGCGAGACGATGATAGGAAGCGCCAACACAAACTGTCCGAGCATCACGGCTTTGAGCGTAAAAAGCAGCCCCAGCTCGCCAAAAGGGCCGTTTCTGGAGATGAAAGCGTAAAGGATCAGTCCTATCGCCACCGTGGGCATCGCAAGCGCTACGTCGCTTAAAAGCCTAAGCGTTCTGCGAGCGCGAAATTCGTAAAATCCGAGGATAAATCCTATCGGAAAGCCGATTAAAATCGCAAAAAGTATCGAGATACTCGAAGTATAAAGCGTCGCCTTAATCGCCGAAAAGGTCTCCGCATCGCCGCTAAGAAGCAACCCGAATGCGCTTAAAATTCCTTCTAAAATAAAGTCCAAGATTGTGTCCTAAATGTTCTATTCTGGCAAATTTATATGCTATAATAGCATATTTTTTAAAGGAGATAACATGAAAAAAATATTTTTTGTTTCGCTCGCTCTTAGTGCGAGCCTTTTTGCCGCCGATAACGATTTGGTGATGGCAACTACAACGAGCACCGATAATACGGGCTTGTTAGACGCTATCTATCCTGCGTATAAGGCGGAGACCGGCGTCGATATCAAATGGACGGCGGTAGGTACGGGTGCTGCTCTAAAGCTTGGCGAGAACTGCGATGCGGACATACTTTTTGTGCATTCGCCGAAGGTCGAGAAAGAATTTGTAGAAAAAGGCTTCGGCGTTGATCGCACGCCCGTTATGTATAACGATTTTATCCTCATCGCCGATAAATCGATCGCGCCTAAATTTAAAGGTAAGGACCTTAAGGGCTCGTTTGAGCTAATTAAGGCGGAGAAGATTAAATTTTTCTCTCGCGGCGATAAATCTGGCACCGATAACAAAGAGAAAGGAATTTGGAAAAAGGTCGATGGCGCCGTGCCTGAAAACGAGGCGTGGTATAACCAAACCGGTCAAGGTATGATCGCTACGATCAACGCAGCCGCCGAGCAAAAGGGCGTGACCTTCACCGATCGCGGCACTTACATCAAATATGAGGACAATAAAAAGGGAAATCCGGATATGGTTATCATCAACGAAGGCGATAACGATCTGAAGAATTTTTATTCCGTAATCGCGGTCAATCCGAAGCACTGCCCAAAAGCCGACTACGAAAACGCGCAGCGCTTCATCAAATGGATCACTAGCGAGAAGGGGCAGAAGTTCGTAGGCGATTTCAAGCTGCTAAATAAGCCGCTTTTCACCCCTGATGCGAATACTCGCAAGAATTAGCTCTAGCTAAATAAGGCTAAATTTAAAGCCCAAAGGCAAAGCGCCGTCTTTGGGCTTTTGCTTTTTAATAAATCAATCTACGCGCCTTTAAATTTAGCTCTTTTGCTTCTAAATTTAGCGGGCGTTTTTTACCGCGTCTTTTTACGATACATTTTTTACTTTCTCGCCATACGTTTAAATTTATCGCAGCTTCGTTTGTCTGTAATAGGCTTAAAATTTCAGCTATATTTGGGATCAGTGGGGATAAATTTCAGTCGCGTTCGGATATGCTCTAATGTCTAGCGAGATTTATACAGCGCAAAATTTAGTAGTATTTATGTTTGACTCAAATTTTAGTTTGTTATGAATTAAATTTTGAAGTTGCGGTTAAGCTCGGGCGTATGAAAAACGCCCGAGCCTGTGAAGCTATGAAATTTCATGTGCGGTTTATGGGGTCGCTTCTGCCGCGCGTTGGTAAAATTACTTTTCAAGCTCTAGCAAAATTACCGAGCGCGCGGCTATAAATTTCACTTTGCACGAGCGAGCTATTCGACTTCGGCGTCGATGACGTCGTCGTCTTTTTTACCGCCGTTTGCACCGCTGCTTTGCGATCCGCCTTGCGCACCCTGATTTGCGCTGGCAGCCTTGTATAGATCCTCGGCGACCTTGCTTAGAGCTTCTACTTTGGAGTTTATCGCTTCCTTGCTCGCGTTTTCATCCTTTAGCACGGCTTTTAGATCGTTTAGCGCGCTCTCGATCTTAGCGCGTAGATCGCCCGGTACCTTCTCGCCCATCTCGCTTAGGCTCTTTTCGGTTTGATGTGCTATGCTATCGGCTTGGTTACGCGCCTCGACGGTTTCTTTGCGCTTGTTGTCTTCCTCTTTGTGAAGCTCGGCATCCTTTACCATTTTATCGATCTCGGCGTCGCTTAAGCCGCTTGAGCCGGTGATGCGGATGTCGGTTGCCTTGCCGGTAGCCTTGTCTTTTGCCGAAACGGTTAAAATTCCGTTCGCATCGATGTTAAATTCCACCTCGATCTGTGGTACGCCGCGAGGAGCGGGCATGATACCTTCAAGATTGAAATTTCCTAGCGATTTGTTATCCTTTGCAAACTCGCGCTCGCCCTGCAAGACGTTGATCGTAACGGCGCTTTGATTATCCTCTGCTGTCGAGAAGGTTTGAGATTTTTTCGTAGGTATCGTAGTTCCCTTTTCAATGATCTTGGTCATAACGCCGCCTAGGGTTTCGATGCCGAGGCTTAGCGGAGTGACGTCGAGTAGTAGCACGTCTTTTACGTCACCTTTGATGACCGCGCCTTGGATTGCAGCGCCGATTGCTACGACTTCGTCAGGATTTACGCTCTTATTTAGTTCCTTGCCGAAAGCCTTTTTGACCTCTTCTTGCACTAAAGGCACGCGTGTCGAGCCGCCAACCATAACAACTTCTTTTATATCGTTCATACTTAGCCCTGCGTCGCTTACAACCTTTTTAAGCGTGCTTATGGTCTCATCTACCAAAGAATCGATCATACTTTCAAATTTAGCTCTAGTGATGGTTTTCATCAGGTGCTTTGGACCTGTGGCATCAGCGGTGATGAAAGGTAAATTTACTGTCGTTTCCATCGCGCTGCTTAGCTCTTTTTTGGCGTTTTCCGCAGCCTCTTTTAGGCGCTGCATAGCCATGACATCGCCACGCAAGTCGATACCTGTTTCAGATTGAAATTCCGAGGTTAAAAAGTCGATCAGTTTGTTATCGAAATCATCGCCGCCCAAAAATGCATTACCGCCGGTAGCTAAAACTTCTACAACGCTATCGCCGGTTTCTAGCACGGTTACATCGAACGTACCGCCGCCTAGATCGTAAACGACGATCTTTTCGGATTCTTTTTTATCCAGTCCATACGCAAGTGCCGCCGCGGTAGGCTCATTGATGATACGAAGCACGTTTAGGCCCGCGATTGTTCCTGCTTCTTTTGTTGCCTTTCTTTGGCTGTCGTTGAAATACGCAGGCACGGTTATGACCGCATCTACGACGGGCTCGCCCAAAAACGCCTCAGCATCCTCTTTTAGCTTGATTAGCACCTTGGCTGAAATTTCTTGCGGCGTATAGACCTTGCCCGCGATCTCTACCGCGCATGCGCCGTTTCGGTCGATGATCTTATACGGTAGGCGCTTTTTAGCTTCCTGCGCGTTTTTCTCATTCATCATAAGACCCATGATGCGTTTGATTGAATAGATCGTCTTTTCCGGGTTGGTGACGGCTTGGCGCTTGGCGCTGTCGCCTACTAAAACCTCGCCTTTGTCGGTGAAAGCTACTACCGACGGAGTGGTGTTTTTACCCTCTTTGTTCGGTATGATCTTGCTTTCGCCGCGCTCGAATATGCTTACGCACGAGTTTGTTGTTCCTAGGTCGATGCCTATGACTTTTGCCATTTGTTATCCTTTGTATTGAATTTAAAATTTTAAAATTTGAGCGATTATTTCGCCACTACTACCATAGCAGCGCGTAAAACGCGCTGCTTATACATATAGCCTTTTTGATATACTTGAACGATATCGCCTTTTTTAGCACCTTCGGCTTCAATCATCGAAATAGCGTTATGCACGCTAGGATCGAATCCCGCATCCGTCGCTATCGGCACGATACCGTATTTTTCAAAAGTCTTTGTAAAAAGGCTTAGACATTGTTTTACGCCGACCTCAATTTTATCCGCAAGCTCATTACCTTCCACATCAATTTTGGCGGCTTCCTCAAGCGCGTCGATTATCGGTAGCAGATCCTTCGCAAAGCTCTCGCTAGCGTAAGCAACAGCGCTATCTTTTTCCTTTTCCAAACGTTTTTTGAGATTTTCAAAATCCGCATTGGCGCGGTAAAATTTATCGGTGATCTCGCTTAGCTCGTTTTGAAGCTTTTGTATCTGCGCGTCAGTATCGTCGCATGTCTGCGCCTCTTGCGGCTCGCCCGCTTCTGACGCGCACTGCTCGCAAACCTCTTTTTCTTCACTATCGCACGCTGCATTTTTATCGCCGTGCTCTTTAAATTTATGGCTCATGCTACTCCTTTAGCGTAGTTAAAAAATTTCTCGTAATTCTCATAAACGCTGCCTGCGCAGATCATCGTAGCGTCCTCGCCTTCGAATTTTACGGGGCGTTTGATCCCCATAAATCCGTGCTCGAAGTAGGGCGCGAAGATCAAATTTTTAGTAAAATTTACGGCGATCGAGGGGTTGAGTAAAATTTTAAACCGCTCGTCTTTGAAAATTTTATACGCCACGACCTCGTTACAAAGAAATTCGATTTTAGAATTTTTTAGCTCTTTAATTTTTGTGCTAAGCTCGCGCAGACCGATCTGCATCGAAGCTAGCTCCAAATCTCCGAGTGAAATTCCTATTAAATTTGATAAGAATTTAAAAACTCTAAAATCGTATTTTAAGATAATCTCATCCGTTCTAAATGTAAGGATTATGAAACGATCATCGTGATTGATGACTTCGCTTAGGGCTTCATTTTCGGCGTTGAAAATCATACAGTAAATTTCAAAATCCTCAAGCACCGCTTCTAGCTCGCGAGCATCGTCTATTTTTAACTCATCGTCGAAGCTAAGCCTAGCGCGCCAGTAATCCTGCATCGTCGCAACTGTGGGGATTCTACCACCACTTACATGAAGCTGCGTTAAAGCCCCCTCGTCGCTTAAGCGCTTAAAATAAATTCGAATGCTAGACGCGGACATCGCTACGCCCATGCGCTCGCCCAACTCGGAAGATCCGATCGGGGTGTTGCTATCGAGATAGGCGGAAATGATGGATTCCAGGATCATATCGCGTTTATTCGTTTTCACTTTTAGCACTCTTTCGGTAAGATTGCTAGTATTATACAACATTGAGTGGCAATATGTCAAGGTTTTTATATAAATTTTATAAAATTTTAGCAATCGGATCCTGAGTTTGCTAAATTTTAACTATGATTTTTTGAGCTGAGCGTAATTCTTGGAATTCTTGGAATTCTTGGAATTCTTGGAATTCTTGGAATTCTTGGAATTTACCGCGGCGCCGTCGCGGTAGAATTTTATTGTATTTTTTGTATTCGTAAACGTAAATTTTACCGCATAGCCGGCTTAGGGCTTCTCTGTATACGCCGTATGCGCCAGATAAATTCTATTTTGCGAAAATAGCGAATTGGTAGTGTAGCTGCAAATTTTGTACTTACCAGCTAAAATTTTGTCATTCGCTGTAAATATGGAGCTAAATGCCAAAAAAAACGCAAAATTCCCGCCGAAATGGCGCGTAAGTTAGACGAGAATGTTAGGCAAGTAAGCGGCGCAAGAACTTGCAAAGCTCAAAATTTCACTCGCTGGCGCAAATTTAAATATACTTTAACGAATAGAAGTGTAAAATACGCCTCAAATTTCAACGATCAAGGGTTTTTATGCTAAAAGACATCTTTCTTTTCGGCGGTTTAATTTCTTACGACCACACTTTTATCTACCTTTTTTACTTCTTTTTGGTCGTCGCTATCATCGTAGCCGTCGCGCTTTGTTCCACTCACTCGCTTCAGCTTGTACCACACGGCATGCAAAATATCGCCGAAGCCTACTTAAGCGGCGTGCTAACGATCGGTAAGGACGCGATGGGTAGCGAGGAACAAGCCAAAAAATATCTTCCGCTAATCGCAACATTGGGATTTGTGATATTTTTTAGTAACGTTATCGGCTTGGTGCCGGGCTTTGAGTCGCCGAGCGCGAGTTTAAATTTAACCCTTTCGCTTACGCTTTGCGTTTGGTTGTACTACCATTTTGAGGGCGTTCGCGAGCATGGCGTGATCAACTACCTAAAGCATTTTATGGGGCCCGTGAAAATCCTAGCTCCGTTTATGTTCGTCATAGAGATCGTCTCGCATTTTTCGCGCGTCGTATCGCTTTCTTTCCGACTTTTCGGTAATATCAAAGGCGACGATACCTTCCTTCTTGTTATGCTTACTCTCGCTCCTGCGCTAATACCGATGGTACCGTTTGCGCTGCTTACTTTTATGGCGATTTTGCAGACTTTCATTTTCATGGTTTTAAGCTACGTTTATCTAGCGGGCGCCGTGATCGTCGATGAGCATTAATTTTAAGCGAAATTTCTTATACTTCCTCGTGGGTGCGTCGTTCGGATTGATTTTCGTCGGCGCATTCGTCTTTTTTGCCTATCCGTCATTTTATTTTTTGGGGTTAAAATTCCTCTTCATCTGCACCGCTCCAGGCGTGATATGCGTAATCATCACCTGCTTGATGGTTGATGTTTTCGATCTGAAAGAAAAGCTCCTTCGCGGCGGCGAATAGAAATCTATTCGATTAAATTTTAAAATTTAGCCGCGCCGTGCGCCGCTACAAGCGAGTATTAAAGCAAAAAATTGTAAAATTACGCGAAATTTTTATTCTAAAAGGTTAAGTTTATGTTTGAAACCGTGATCGGCCTGGAGGTACACTGCCAGCTAAATACCAAAACCAAAATTTTCTGCTCCTGCCCCACGAGCTTCGGCGACGAGGCGAATTCGCATGTCTGCCCGACCTGCCTAGCGCTCCCGGGCGCTCTTCCCGTGCTAAACGAGGAAGCGGTTAAAAAAGCTATCAGCTTCGGCACCGCCGTCAATGCGACGATCAATCGCAAGTCGGTATTCGACCGCAAAAATTACTTCTATCCCGACCTTCCTAAGGCGTATCAAATTTCGCAGTGGACGATCCCGATCGTAGAGCACGGCGAGCTTTTTATAGCTGCGGACGGACAGAGCAAGCGCATTGGCATCACGCGCGCACACCTAGAGGAGGACGCGGGCAAAAATAATCACGAAAGCTCGCGCAGCCTAGTCGATCTAAACCGCGCCGGCACGCCGCTACTCGAGATCGTAAGCGAGCCCGATATGCGCTCTGCGGACGAGGCGGTCGCGTATCTAAAAAAACTCCACAGCATTTTGCGCTTTTTAAATATCAGCGATGCTAACATGCAAGAAGGCTCGTTTCGCTGCGACGTAAACGTCAGCATTCGCCTCGCTGGCGAGCAAAAGCTCTACACGCGCGTGGAGATTAAAAATTTAAACTCCTTTAAATTTATCCAAAAGGCGATCGAGTTTGAAGTGGGGCGTCAGATCGAAGCGTGGCAGGACGGCAAATATGAGCAAGAGGTCGTGCAAGAAACGCGCCTTTTTGATACCGCTAAGCTTATCACCAAGCCGATGCGCAGCAAAGAGGACAGTGCCGAGTACCGCTACTTCCCCGATCCAGATCTGCTAACCGTAATCGTGGATGACGAGATGCTAGCTGCTGCGCAGCAGATCCCCGAGCTACCCGATCAGAAAAAGGCCCGCTATGTCCGTGAACTGGGCGTTAAAGAAAAAGACGCCGAGATCATAATCTCGACCTACGAAAACGCACGATTTTTTGAGGATCTGATCGCGGCGGGGCACGAACCCAAACTCTGCGTCAGCTGGCTTACCGTCGAGCTTGCGGGCAGGCTCAAAAACGGCGTTACGATCGAGGACTCGCCCGTAGGTAGCGCGAAGATGAGCGAGCTTTTAAGCGCGATCGAAGGCGGCGCAGTGTCGCAAAAGGCGGCCAAAGAGGTGCTTGATTATTTAATGGAGCACGACGAGGCCGTAAGCTCGGTCATCGATAAGCTGGGCTTGAGGCAGGTAAGCGATGACGGCGCGATTTTGGAGATCATAGCGCGCGTGATGAGCGAAAACGAGGACAAGGTTGCAGACTACCGCGGCGGCAAGGACAAGCTATTCGGCTTCTTCGTAGGCCAAGTGATGAAAGAGGGCAAGGGCGCGTTTAACCCCGCGAAGGTGAACGAGCTTCTGAAACAGAAGCTGGGCTGATTTCGCAGCTTCTGCGGCAGCAAACGGCGAATTAAAGGCGGCGCGGCGTATGCGATAGATAAAAGCCCCTAGGGATAAAATTTTAAATCCGCTCGCAGCGTTTTTCTTCGAACTAAAGTTTTCACGCGCTAATGGCGAGGGCTTTTGTGTTATATTTCATTCGGCGCAATCTTGGTGGCTACCCGCTCTGCCTCGCGCACATTTTGTTCTTTTGAGCTCGTTTTTTCTCGTGCGGGCCGTTTGCATCAAGTGTCGGTCTGCGACGGAGGGGTTTAAGAAACGCGTCCGTTAGGAATTTTACTTACGGCTACCGTCAAAGCGCGGCAAAGCTCGCAGGGAATGCGTAAAATTACTCTGCTTGAGAGAGCAAAAACGGCAACTCGGGTGCGCGGATAAGATCGAATACGCAGGGTCGAATTTGAGCGGCGAGTCGATATGTAGGCTAAATTTAATCAATCGCTGCGTCGGATGCGCGTGCCCCAAACCTTGCGCCAAACGATAACGTGGCGAACGACCGCAAGATTATCTAGACTCAAAGCACGCCTTGATAGATTTAAATGGGTTTAAAAGCGCGATTTGCGCTTAAGCGTCTGAGTAAAATTTTTAAAAATTTGATTTGCCTTGGCGATGCACGAGTGAAATTTAAAACGTATAATGGAGTTTCAAAATCCTCATTCGTTCACTGCCGCGCCTTTTGTGAAAGTGTTTTTTGACGGAGGAGCAAAACCTTAAAAGTATGAAATTTTAGTAAGGTAAATTTTAAAAAAAAGCGAAGTTTTTGCTGAGTAAATTTCAAAAGCGCAAAATTTTAACGAGACGAAATTCTGATGAGATGAAATTTCAAAAAGCGAATTTTAAAGCGTAGCTTCGGCTAGCATTTGTGCAGGCTCATGTCGGCGCTTTTGGGCTAAATTTTCAAAGAGCGGGAATTTCAAGATAATGAAATTTGAAAAACCGCAAATTTGCGAATAAATTTTTAAAAAGGAACATAATGAAAATCGCGGTTATCGGCGCGGGCAAATGGGGTAGCGCGCTTTTTGACGCGCTTAGCGCAAAAAACGAATGCGTCATCACTTCGCGCACGCCAAGGCAAATTCCGCATTTTGTAAGCGTGAGCGAGGCTCTGGAGTGCGAAGCGCTCGTTTTCGCGCTCGCGGCACAGCAAACCGCGCAGTGGCTGGATCAAAATTTCACCTACAAAAATCAAAAAATTCTAGTCGCTTCCAAGGGCATCGACGCAGCAAGCGGTAGGTTTTTAAACGAAATTTTTGAATCTCACGTCGCGCGCGGCAATCTCGCTTATCTATCAGGTCCGTCGTTTGCCACCGAAGTCATGCAGAAGCTGCCTTGCGCGCTCGTCGTAAGCTCGTGTAACGAAAATCTAGCCGAGCTTTTCGCAAGCACTTTCCCTGCCTACATCAAGACCTACACGAGTGGCGATATCATCGGCGCAGAGGTGTGTGGCGCTTATAAAAATGTCATCGCCATCGCTAGCGGCATTTGCGATGGGCTCGAGCTCGGCAATAACGCTAGAGCGAGCTTGATCGCGCGCGGCATCGTAGAGATCGCGCGCTTCGGCAAGTTTTTCGGCGCGCGAGACGAGACTTTTTTGGGCTTAAGTGGCGTGGGCGATCTGTTTTTAACCGCCTCGAGTGCGCTATCGCGAAACTACCGCGTGGGATTAGGGCTTGCGCGCGGCAAAGGGCTCGAAGAAATTCTGCGCGAGTTGGGCGAGGTCGCCGAGGGCGTGGCTACAACCGAAGCGGTCGTAAATATCGCGACAAAGCACAAGATCTACGCTCCGATCGCTACCGAGGTCGCGCAAATTCTGCGTGGCAAGGACGTAAGGGCGAGTCTAAAGGACCTGCTACGCAAAAAATAGCCGTGCGACGGAATTTACTCGCTAAATTTTAGCGGTAAATTCGGCCTGCATAGTTTTGATTTATCCGCTATGTTTGTGAAATTTAGTTGCTGGTTTGCGGATTTTGGTCGGTGTCCGTTTGGATCTACTTACGCGGCTTTGACTTAAAATTTAGCTTTAAGCTTGAGTGCGAAATTTTAAAGCGAGGTCGTAAAATTTTAAAAAGAGGCTAAAATTTTAAAACATTTAAGATGGATCGTAGGTAGTTTAGAAGCGCTACTGCTTCGTTCTGCTTGCGGTCGCAGGTGGTTGACGGCTGAGGGTTGAGTGGATTGCTCTTCCGTGACTGCGGCGAGTTAAAATTTTACAGAATGTTGGTGTATTATAAATTTTAATACAGGAGCCAAGGCGAAGGATCGCGAGATGGATTTAAGGGTTGCGACGTAAAAATTTGGCGAAGATAAGGCATATAGCCTATCAAGCTAAATTTTTGCTAGCTCCGTTAAAGACGCTCGCGAGGCAAGCCGCAAAGATAAAAGAGGGAGAATATGGAAAAATACGAAGGCTACAATCTCAGGCTACGCGACGCTCTCGTCGGCGTGCAGTTTCTATTCGTCGCGTTCGGCGCGCTCGTGCTGGTGCCGATATTAACGGGGCTTGATACGTCCGTGGCGCTGTTTACGGCGGGTATCGGTACGCTGCTGTTTCAGCTCATCACGCGCAAACACGTCCCGCCGATCTTTCTCGCGTCTAGTTTCGCGTTCATCGCACCGCTAAGCTTTGGCGTGAAGGAGTGGGGCATCGCCGCGACGATGAGCGGAGTGATCGCGGCGGGGCTTTTTTACGTGGTTCTGAGCCTGCTTATTAGGCTCAAAGGCGAGGGCTTTTTGCATAAAATTTTACCGCCCGTAGTCGTCGGTCCCGTCATCATGACGATCGGCCTCATCCTCTCGCCCGCAGCCGTAAATATGGTCATGGGCAAGGGCAAGGAGGCGCTCTATACGCAAGGCCAGTCGCTTACGATCGCGCTCATCTCGCTCTCGGCAGTTATCGTCGTGATGATGTTTGGACGCGGCATGCTGCGCCTCGTGCCGATACTTTGCGGTATCGCGGCTGGGTACTGCGCGTCGCTGTTTGTCGGCATCGTGGATTTTACGCCGATTCTAAACGCGCCGTGGTTTGTGCTGCCGCATTTCACCGCGCCGATTTTTAAGCTCGAAGCCGTGATCTACATGGTGCCTATCGCCATCGCGCCCGCGATCGAGCACATCGGCGATATGCTTGCGATCAGCAACGTCACGAAGGAAAATTTCCTAAAAAATCCCGGGCTTAAAAGCACGCTGCTTGGCGACGGACTCGCGACGTCGCTAGCAGGCTGCTTCGGCGGCCCGCCGAACACCACCTACTCCGAGGTCACGGGCGCAGTCAGCATCACGAAGGCCTACAATCCCGCCATCATGACCTTTGCCGCGCTTACGGCGATACTGCTAGCCTTCGTGGGCAAGCTCGGCGCCGCGCTCTCCACGATCCCCGCTCCCGTCATCGGCGGCATTATGCTGCTGCTTTTCGGTATCATCGCCAGCGTGGGCATGGAAACGCTCATAAAAAACAGCGTGGATCTGGCCGAGCCGCGCAATATGATCATCGTCGCGCTCATCTTCGTCTGCGCGATCGGCGGCATGGTGCTGGATTTCGGCGCGATGAGCTTTAGCGGCGTGGGACTTGGCGCGCTCATCGGTATCACGCTAAATTTGGTGCTGCCAAAAACCAAGCATTTTGACGGCTACTAAGTAAAATTTGCGCGGAGCTTGCATCGTTTCGCGCGGTTACGGGTAAATTTGAGCTTAGGTTTTGGCGTCAAATTTGCCCGCAGCTTTCGCCGCCAAATTTCCCCGCAGCTTTCGCCGTCAAATTTACCGCAGCCTAAATTTTAAAATTTCCCCCGCAAACGCTTTTAAATTTCTAACGTTTTAAACTAGCAAGATATATAATTGCCTTATGAAAAAGGCGAATAATTTAAGCAAATTTGATAAAAAGGCGCTAAGGCTGCTTTTTGCGGTACTTTTCGCGCCGCTCTTCGTCTCGCTCGTTTTTATCTATGAGCTATCGGTGTATGACCGCTCGCGCGAGCTACCGGCGGACGCGCAAAGGATCGGCCGCAGCGATTACTACAACATCGGCGGCAAAATTTACCTACGCTCTTGGAATCTCGCTCCCTACGAGCTAGAGGGCGGCGCGGACGCGGCGAGCTTTCGCGCGCTTGATACCGGCAGATACTCCTACACAAACGTCGGTATGGACGCTAGCCGCGTATTTTGCGGCGCTCGCGAGATGGCGGGGCTGGATCCCGCCCGCACGCAAAAGATCGGCGCGCGATACTACAGCGACGGGCGCGTGAGCTACTTCTGCTCGGACGTCACGCAGCGCACGGGCGGCGCGATAAGCTACATTTATAAAGTGTTTTTACATGCGTTCGGGCTCTCCAAATGGCCGCAGGAGTACAACTATCCATACGCTAGACTTGATACTAGCGCGCCTATCTCGCCGCTGACCGAGAGCCCTTACGTCGCCACGGACGGCGAGCGGGTATTTTACGAGGGTAAAATTTTAGCGGGTGCGGACGTAAAAAATCTAAAACAGATAAGGCTAAAAATCATACACGAAGACGGCTCCGATTCGCCCGCGCACTTTCGCCCGGTCGATCGGTGGCTAAGCGACGGACGCAGCGTCTACGCAGGCGGCGAGAAGCTAAATTTCACGCCTAGCGAGCGGATGTATCTCGTGGAGCCAAACGCCGGCATAGAGTTTCTTTATGATCCCGCTACGGGCGCGGTGCTGATGAACGGCGAGAGATTTGAGCCCGCAAACGAGCCCTATACGCCGCT
>CALKQT010000020.1 GCA_937990735.1 uncultured Campylobacter sp.
CATGCCAACGGAACAATGCTCTATTCGGCACGTATCATCCCCTTCAAAGGATCGTGGATTGAGTTCGCTACCGACATCAACAACGTGATGTATGCCTACATCGACCGTAAGAAGAAGTTGCCCGTAACCACGTTGCTGCGTGCCATCGGCTACGAAAACGACCGCGACATCCTGCAAATCTTCGACCTTGCCGAAGAGGTTAAGGTGAACAAGAAGAACATGAAGGAGGCTCTTGGCAAGCGTCTTGCCGCTCGTGTGCTGAAAAGTTGGAATGAAGACTTCGTTGACGAAGATACGGGCGAAGTTGTATCCATCGAGCGCAACGAGGTGATTATGGAGCGCGAAACAGAGTTGACAGAGGACAATATCGTTGAAATTTTAGATAGCGGTGCTTCTTCAATCCTGTTGCATAAAGATGCCGAGTCAGCAAGCAAATACACCATTATCTTCAATACATTGGCGAAGGACCCCAGTAATTCTGAGAAGGAAGCCGTAAACTATATTTATCGTCAGCTGCGTAATGCTGACCCAGCCGATGATGCAAGTGCACGAGAAGTATTCCAAAATCTGTTCTTCTCAGATAAGCGTTACGATTTAGGAGAAGTCGGACGTTATCGCATTAACAAGAAGTTGGGCTTAGATACGGATATGGATACGCGTGTCTTAACACGTGATGATATTATCAAGATTATCCAGTATCTCATTCAGTTGGTAAATTCCAATGCTACGGTTGATGATATTGACCACTTGAGTAACCGTCGTGTTCGCACGGTAGGTGAGCAGTTGGCCAATCAGTTTGCTATCGGATTGGCACGCATGAGCCGTACCATTCGTGAACGTATGAATGTGCGTGACAATGAAGTGTTCACGCCTACCGATTTGATTAATGCAAAGACCATTTCAAGTGTTATCAACTCTTTCTTCGGAACCAACCCCTTAAGCCAATTCATGGATCAAACGAATCCTTTGGCAGAGGTTACGCATAAGCGCCGTCTATCTGCGCTGGGCGAGGGCGGACTAGTTAAAGAGCGCGCCGGCTTTGAGGTGCGAGACGTCCATCCTACGCACTACGGTAGAATTTGTCCTATCGAAACTCCGGAGGGTCAAAATATCGGTCTGATCAATACCCTAGCTACCTATGCGAAGGTAAATGATCTGGGCTTTGTCGAGGCTCCGTATAAAAAGGTCGTAAACGGCAAGGTCACCGACGAGATCGTATATCTTACCGCTACGCAAGAAGAGGGGCTTGTAATCGCTCCTGCGTCCGCTAAATTGGACGAAGAGGGCAATATTGTAGAAGAGCTTTTGGAGGTCAGAAAAGACGGCGAAAACATCATGGCTAAGCGCGAGGATATTTCGCTGATTGATCTTTGCTCGGGTATGGTCGCGGGCGTAGCGGCGTCGTTGATTCCGTTTTTGGAGCACGACGATGCTAACCGCGCGCTTATGGGCTCGAACATGCAGCGCCAAGCCGTACCGCTTCTACACTCCACTGCTCCTATTGTAGGAACTGGCATGGAAGCGATCATCGCACGCGATTCGTGGGAAGCGATCAAAGCTAATCGCGACGGCGTCGTAGAAAAGGTCGATAATAAAAATATATTTATTTTGGGCGAGGACGAGAAGGGACCGTTTATCGATCACTATTCGATGGAGAAAAATTTACGCACTAACCAAAACACTACCTTTTCACAGCGCCCTATTGTGCGAAAAGGCGACGTGATAAAGGCAGGTCAAATCATAGCCGACGGTCCTAGCATGGACGGCGGCGAGCTTGCGATCGGCAAAAACGCTCTTATAGCTTTCATGCCGTGGCACGGTTATAATTACGAGGACGCCGTAGTCATGAGCGAAAAGATGATCCGCGCCGACGAATACACCAGCGTGCATGTTTATGAAAAGGAGATCGAGGCTAGAGAGCTTAAAGACGGCGTGGAGGAGATCACGCGCGACATTCCTAACATCAAAGAGGAGGAGCTTACCCACCTCGATGATAGCGGTATCGTAAAGATCGGCACTCACGTAAAGCCCGGCATGATCCTAGTAGGCAAGGTAACTCCGAAGGGCGAGGTCAAACCGACGCCTGAAGAGAGGCTTTTGCGCGCTATCTTTGGCGAGAAGGCGGGGCATGTGGTAAATAAATCTCTCTACGCTACCGCTTCGATGGAAGGCGTGGTAATCGACGTTAAAATTTTTACTAAAAAGGGCTACGAGAAGGATCCGCGCACGAACAAAGCCTACGAGGATGAAAAAACCGAGCTCGAAAGGGAGCATCACGACAGGCTTTTGATGCTCGATCGCGAGGAGATGCTAAAGGTAGTGGCGCTACTTTCTAAAAGCGCTTTGCAAAGCGATCAAAGCCTAAATAAAAAAGATTATAAAAAGGGCGATAAGGTTAAAAAAGAGGAGCTTGAAAGCTCCAACCGCTTTACGTTAAATTCCTTCGTCAAGGCTTATTCTAAAGCTGTTCAGAAGGAATACGAAGAGCTAAAAAACCACTTCCAAAACGAGAAGCGCAAGCTCAAAGAGGAGCACGACGAAAAGATCGAAATTTTAGAAAAAGACGATATTTTGCCAAGCGGTGTCGTCAAGCTCGTAAAGGTCTATATCGCGACTAAGCGCAAGCTAAAAGTGGGCGATAAGATGGCGGGTCGCCACGGAAATAAGGGTATCGTTTCAAATATCGTCCCCGAGGTCGATATGCCGTATCTACCTAGCGGACAGCGCGTAGATATCGTGCTAAATCCTCTCGGCGTTCCAAGCCGTATGAATATCGGTCAGATAATGGAGAGCCACTTAGGTCTTGTGGGCTGGCGCCTAGGCGAGCAGATCGCTAAAATTTTAGAAGAGAAAACAGGCGAATGGATAAAAACCCTTCGCGCCAAAATGATTGAGATCGCGGGCGTTTCTAAGCTAATGCAGGCCAAAAAAACGCTTGAGAAAATCAGCGACGAAGATCTTTTAAAATACGCTAGAGACTGGGCTAAGGGCGTTAGATTTTCTGCTCCGATATTCGAAGGCATTGTGCCGGAGGATTTCAAAAAGCTATTTGAAATGGCAGGCATCGATCAGGACGGTAAGACCGAGCTTTACGACGGCCGCACCGGCGAAAAGATCAAAGAGCGCGTAAACGTGGGCTGCATGTATTATCTCAAGCTGCACCACCTAGTCGACGAAAAAGTTCACGCAAGAAGCACCGGTCCTTACAGCCTAGTCACGCAGCAGCCGGTCGGCGGCAAGGCGCTATTCGGCGGTCAAAGATTCGGCGAGATGGAAGTTTGGGCTCTGGAGGCATACGGCGCGGCATACACGCTTCGCGAGATGCTAACGATCAAATCCGACGACGTCGACGGACGCTTGGCTGCGTATAAGGCGCTGACAAAAGGCGAAAACGTTCCGTCTACCGGAATTCCTGAGACATTTTTTGTTTTAACAAACGAGCTTAAATCGCTTGCTCTAGACGTTGAAATTTACGAGAATGGAGAGAATAAATGAGCGATAATTCAAATTTAGAAAGAATAGAAATAAAAGAAGACGCTAGAGTTCACGACTTCGACGCGTTTGCTATTAGGCTTGCTAGCCCCGAGCAGATTAAAGCATGGAGCCACGGCGAGGTCAAAAAGCCCGAAACCATCAATTACCGCACGCTCAAGCCGGAGCGCGACGGACTTTTTTGCGCTAAAATTTTCGGTCCCGTAAGAGATTATGAGTGCATCTGCGGCAAATATAAAAAGATGCGATATAAGGGCTGGAAGTGCGAAAAATGCGGTGTCGAGATCACGAGCTCGAAGGTTCGCCGCACTAGAATGGGGCATATCGAGCTGGTAACGCCGGTGGCGCATATTTGGTACGTAAATTCCTTGCCTAGCCGCATCGGTACGCTTCTAAATATCAAGATGAAAGATCTTGAGCGCGTGCTTTATTATGAGGCTTACATCGTAGAAAGCGCGGGCGAGGCATTTTACGACAACGAAAATTCTAAAAAGGTCGAGAAATACGACGTTTTAAACGAAGAGCAGTATCAGAGCTTAAAAGAGCGCTTTTCGCAGACAGGCTTCGTCGCTAAAATGGGCGGTCAGGTGATCCGCGATATGCTAGCCGAGCTTGATTTAGTTGAAATTTTATCCGCCCTTAAACAGGAGATGGAAAATACGAACTCCGAAGCGAAGAAAAAAACCATCGTCAAGCGTCTAAAGGTCGTCGAGAGCTTTTTAAATTCCGGCAATAAGCCGGAGTGGATGATGATTACGAATCTGCCCGTACTGCCTGCCGATCTGCGCCCGCTTGTAAGCCTTGAGGGCGGAAAATTTGCGGTTTCGGACGTAAACGATCTGTATCGCCGCGTCATAAATCGAAATTCTAGACTTAAAAGGCTGATGGAACTCGACGCACCCGAGATCATCATTCGCAACGAAAAACGAATGCTTCAAGAGGCGGTGGACGCACTTTTTGACAATGGACGTCGCGCCAATGCCGTAAAAGGCGCCAATAAGCGACCGCTTAAATCTCTAAGCGAGATCATTAAAGGCAAGCAAGGTCGCTTCCGTCAAAATTTGCTCGGCAAGCGCGTGGATTTTTCGGGTCGCTCCGTCATCGTCGTAGGTCCAAATTTACGCATGGATCAGTGCGGTCTGCCTAAGACGATGGCGCTTGAGTTATTCAAGCCGCATCTAATCGCACGCCTGCAAGAGAAGGGATACGCAACGACCGTTAAGCAGGCTAAAAAGATGATTGAAAATAGGATCAATGAGGTTTGGGAGTGCTTAGAGGAGGTTGTAAAGGATCACCCGGTTATGCTAAACCGTGCGCCGACGCTTCATAAGATGTCTATTCAGGCGTTTCATCCGGTGCTCGTCGAGGGTAAGGCGATCAGACTGCATCCACTAGTCTGCGCCGCGTTCAACGCTGACTTCGATGGCGATCAGATGGCGGTGCATGTGCCGCTTAGCCAAGAGGCGATCGCAGAGTGCAAAATTTTAATGCTTAGCTCGATGAATATCTTACTTCCTGCGAGCGGAAAGCCTGTCGCGGTGCCTAGCCAGGATATGGTTTTAGGAATTTATTATCTAAGCCTCGAAAAGCCGGGCGCAAAGGGAACGAATAAAATTTTTGCAAACGTCGATGAGGTAATGCTTGCCGTGGAGGCAAACGCCCTAGACATCCACGCTAAGATCAAAACGATGATCGATCGCCGCATTATCTTTACGACCGCGGGCCGCTTGATCATCAAATCGATCCTGCCTAGCTTTATTCCGGATCATCTTTGGAATAAGATTATGAAGAAGAAGGATATCGCCGAGCTTGTCGATTACGTCTATAAAAACGGCGGCCTTGAGATAAGCGCGGAATTTTTGGATAATCTTAAAAATTTAGGCTTTGAATCCGCGACTAAAGCGGGCGTTTCGATCTCCGTTTCGGATATCATCGTGCCGAAGTCTAAAGCGGGTCTTGTAGAAGAAGCTAAAAAGCAGGTCAGAGAAGTTCAGAACCAATACGGCGCGGGCTTGCTAACCGACGGCGAGCGCTATAATAAAACCATCGACATCTGGACCAGCACTAGTAAGAAGCTAGCCGATGAGATGATGAAGATGATGGAGAAGGATAAGGACGGCTTTAACTCGATTTATATGATGGCCGATAGCGGCGCGCGAGGTAGCGCGGAGCAGATCAAGCAGCTAGCGGGCATGAGAGGTCTGATGAGTAAGCCGGACGGCTCGATCATCGAGACGCCGATCACTTCAAATTTTAGAGAGGGTTTGAACGTAAACGAGTACTTCATCTCGACTCACGGCGCGCGTAAAGGTCTTGCCGATACTGCGCTTAAGACCGCAAACGCGGGCTATCTAACGCGCAAGCTTATTGACGTCGCACAAAACGTCAGAGTTACGATGCACGATTGCGGTACGCACGAGGGTATCGAGGTTACCGAGATTGTAGAGAACGGAACGCAAATAGAAAGCCTAGCCGATAGGATTATGGGTAGGGTGCTAAGCTCGGATGTAATTGATCCGGTGTCGAATGAAATTTTATTTACTGAAGGCACGCTTCTAGGCGTTAATGAGGTACGCACCATAGTCGATGCCGGCATCAAATCCGTAAGCATCCGTACGCCTATTACGTGCAAGGCTGAAAAAGGGGTTTGTGCGAAGTGCTATGGTGTAAATTTAGGTGAGGGCAAGCTGGTAAAACCGGGTGAAGCGGTCGGTATCATCTCTGCGCAATCAATCGGCGAGCCGGGTACGCAGCTTACGCTACGAACCTTCCACGCTGGCGGTACCGCATCTACTGAGCAGCAAGATCGTCAAGTAATCGCCGATAAGGAAGGCTTTATCAGATACTACAACGTCAAGACCTATGAAAACGGCGGCAAAAATATCGTGATGAACCGCAGAAATGCTGCGGTGCTTTTGGTAGAGCCTAAGATCAAAGCTCCAATTACCGGTAAGGTAAGTATTGATATAACTCACGACGACGTAAATATAACGCTAAAAGGTAAGAAAGAAGAATTTAAATATACCATCCGACGCCACGATCTAGCCAAGCCTACCGAGCTTGCAGGCGTAAGCGGCAAGGTAGAGGGGAAATTCTACATCGTTTTCAAAGACGGCGAAACCGTTGGGGAAAATGATAGTTTAGTAGAGGTTATAAAAGAAGACTGGAATATCCCTACTCGAATTCCGTTTGCCAGCGAACTTCGCGTCAAAGACGGCGAGCCGGTAACTCAAAAGATCAAAGCGGGAGCAAATGGTACGCTTAAGTATTTCATCCTAAAGGGCGATTATTTAGAGAGACTAAGAGATATCAAAAAAGGTCACGTCGTAAGTGAGAAGGGTATGTACGTAGTCATCTCCGATGAAAACGGCAGAGAGGCGATCCGCCACTATATACCGCGTGAATCTGTCATTACCTATGATGATAATAGCGTCGTAAAAAGCGATGATCTTATAGCCAAGCCTAAAAAAGACGATCGATTGATCATTGCGGAGTGGGATCCGTATTCCATCCCTGTGGCCGCAGAGTGCGAGGGTAAGATTAGCTTTGAGGATATCGAGCCTGGATATACCGCTACAGAGCAATATGACGAGACCACCGGCCAGAGCCGTTTGGTTATCAACGAGTATCTACCTCAGGGCGTTAAACCGGCCATTATCGTAACTCCTAGCAAGGGAGAGCCTATCAAATATAATCTAGGACCGAAGACTGCGATTTTTACGAATAAGGGCGATCAGGTAGCGATTGCGGATATTTTGGCTAGGACGCCGAAGGCTGCTGCGAAATCAAAAGATATCACCGGCGGTTTGCCGCGCGTATCGGAGCTATTTGAGGCGCGCCGTCCGAAAAATACCGCGATTATCGCGGACATAGACGGAACCGTCCGCTTCGATAAGGCTTTGCGTGCAAAAGAGCGCATCATAATCGAGGGCGAGGACGGAACAAGCGCCGAGTATCTAATCGATAAAAGCCGCCAGATCCAAGTGCGAAACGGCGAGTTCGTCCACGCAGGCGAGAAGCTTACCGACGGAGTTATCAGCTCGCACGACGTGCTTAGAATTTTAGGCGAAAAGGCGCTGCATTACTATCTGATAAGCGAAATTCAACAGGTTTACCGCTCTCAAGGCGTCGTCATCAGCGATAAGCATATCGAGATTATCGTATCTCAGATGCTCCGCCAGGTCCGAATCGTCGATAGCGGCGATACTCAGCTAATCGTCGGCGATCTGATTAGCCGCCGCAGATTTAGAGAAGAAAACGAGCGCATTATGAAAATTGGTGGCGAGCCTGCGATTGCAGAGTCCGTGCTACTGGGCGTAACTCGTGCGGCCGTCGGAAGCGATAGCGTCATTTCGGCAGCGTCCTTCCAAGAGACTACGAAGGTTTTAACGGAGGCTAGCATCGCGGGTAAATTTGACCGATTAGAGGACTTAAAAGAAAACGTCATCCTAGGTCGTATAATCCCTGTGGGAACGGGTCTGTATAAAGATAAGGAAGTTAAACTCAAAAAATAATTTTGGGCGCAAGCCCTAAATTTAAAGGATAAAGCATGAATATGATCAACATAAATTTCGGTCTTTTATTTATCAGGTTGGGGCTTGGAGTTTGTCTTTTAATGCACGGAATTTTTAAGCTTACTCACGGTATCGACGGCGTAAAATCGATGCTGATAGCTAGAGGAATTCCGGATTTAGTGGCTTATGGCGCATACGTAGGCGAGGTGCTGGCGCCAGCGATGATAATCATAGGCGTATTTTGCCGCATAGGCGCTCTACTTGTAATCGCAAACGTGCTCATGATAATATATGTCCTACATACTCCGTTGAGCGCGCTTACCGGCGTGGGCGGATTTGAGCTGGAAATCGTATATCTGTATCTTTCTGCCGCGATCTGCTTAGTGATCTGCGGCGGCGGAGAGTTTGTACTGATTAGAGATTAAAATTTAGTTAAATTTACGTTTCTGTAAGTTTAAACAAAGTATAATCCAAATCTTTTTGAATAAATTTTTGTGAAAGGAAAGATGTGCCAACCATAAATCAATTGGTCAGAAAAGAGCGCAAGAAGATTACCGAGAAATCGAAGTCTCCGGCGCTAAAGAATTGTCCTCAACGAAGAGGAGTTTGTACTAAGGTCTACACTACGACCCCTAAAAAGCCAAACTCTGCGCTTCGTAAAGTTGCCAAAGTAAGGCTTACTAGCGGATTTGAAGTCATCAGCTATATCGGCGGTGAAGGTCACAATCTACAAGAGCACTCCATCGTGCTAGTTCGCGGCGGTCGCGTAAAGGACCTACCGGGCGTTAAATATCACATCGTCCGCGGTGCGCTTGATACTGCAGGCGTTGCGAAACGAACCGTTGCAAGATCGAAATACGGTGCTAAACGACCTAAAAAATAGTTTGGCCTAAACAGACCGGCACTAGATTTTGCCGAGTTTGAGTAAAATTTTAAAATTTGAAGGAATAAAATGAGAAGAAGAAAAGCTCCCGTTAGGGAAGTTATGCCTGATCCGATTTATGACAGCAAAGTAATCACAAAATTTATTAATTCGCTT
This sequence comes from uncultured Campylobacter sp., assembly GCA_937990735.1. Taxonomy (GTDB): domain Bacteria; phylum Campylobacterota; class Campylobacteria; order Campylobacterales; family Campylobacteraceae; genus Campylobacter_B. The sequence continues at coordinate 9,046 of CALKQT010000020.1, forward strand.
ATGTTCGACGGCAAAAAGAGCGTCGCTACCGAGATTATGTACGGCGCCTTAAATTTCATCGACAATAAAGGCGGCGAGAAGAAAGGTATCGAAATTTTTAACGATGCCATTGATAACGTTAAGCCTTTGATGGAAGTAAAATCTCGTCGAGTAGGCGGCGCCACATATCAGGTTCCGATCGAGGTACGACCGGCTCGCCAGCAGGCTCTAGCTATTCGCTGGATCATCTCTTTTGCAAGAAAAAGAAGCGAGCGCACGATGATAGAGCGCCTGGCTTACGAGCTTATGGACGCCGCAAATTCTAAAGGCTCTTCATTTAAAAAGAAAGAAGACACCTACAAGATGGCAGAAGCCAACAAAGCTTTTGCGCATTATCGTTGGTAGGAGGGCGTCATGGCAAGAAAAACCCCTTTACATATGGTTAGAAATATCGGAATTGCCGCTCACATCGACGCCGGAAAGACGACTACGAGCGAAAGAATTCTATTTTTTACCGGTATGAGCCATAAGATTGGCGAGGTTCACGAGGGCGCCGCTACTATGGACTGGATGGAGCAAGAGCGCGAGCGCGGCATCACGATCACATCTGCCGCTACCACATGCTTTTGGAATAATCATCAGATAAATTTGATCGACACCCCGGGTCACGTTGATTTTACGATCGAAGTGGAGCGCTCGATGCGCGTTTTAGATGGTGCGGTAGCAGTATTTTGCTCTGTAGGCGGCGTTCAGCCTCAAAGCGAGACCGTTTGGCGCCAAGCGAATAAATACCATGTTCCGCGCATCATTTTCGTAAATAAGATGGACCGCGTTGGCGCAAATTTTTATAATGTCGAACAGCAGGTAAAAGATAGGCTCAAAGCCCATCCTGTTCCGATTCAAATTCCTATCGGCGCTGAGGACGATTTCAAAGGCGTAATCGATCTAGTTACTATGAAAGCGCTCGTTTGGGACGATAGCAAGGGTCCTTCAGCTCCTGAGATCGTTGAAATTCCTGCTGAATTACGAGAAAAAGCACAGGAATATCGCGACAAGATGATTGAGGCGGTAGCAGAGACTGATGAAGCCTTGATGGAGAAGTATTTTAACGGCGAAGAGCTAAGTGTGGAGGAAATCAAAAAAGGCATCAAAAAAGGCTGCTTAAGCCTAAGCTTCTTTCCTATGCTATGCGGTACCGCATTTAAAAACAAGGGCGTGCAGCCTTTGCTAGATGCGGTCGTAGATTATCTACCTGCGCCTGATGAAGTGCCTGCGATTAAGGGTCAGTATGAGGACGGCAGCGAGGTTCACGTAAGCTCTACCGACGAGGGTGAGTTCGCGGGTCTTGGATTTAAGATTATGACCGATCCTTTCGTAGGTCAGCTTACCTTCGTGCGCGTATATCGCGGTGTTTTGGAAAGCGGCAGCTACGTCGTAAATACCGGCAAAGGCAAAAAAGAGCGCATCGGACGCTTGCTAAGAATGCACTCGAATAAACGCGAAGAGATCAAAGAGCTTTATGCGGGCGAGATAGGCGCCGTCGTGGGTCTGAAAGATACCCTTACGGGCGATACTCTAGCTAGCGAAAAAGATAAAGTAATTTTAGAGCGTATGGAATTTCCCGATCCCGTTATCAGCGTAGCGGTAGAGCCTAAAACCAAAGCCGATCAAGAAAAAATGGGTATCGCGCTTCAAAAATTGGCGCAAGAAGATCCAAGCTTTAGGGTCGCGACCGACGAGGAGAGCGGACAGACGATCATTTCGGGAATGGGCGAATTGCACCTTGAGATCATCGTAGATAGAATGCTTAGAGAATTTAAAGTAGAGGCCGAGGTCGGACAGCCGCAGGTCGCATATCGCGAGACTATCCGCAAAAAGGTCGAGCAGGAGTACAAATACGCCAAGCAGTCGGGCGGTCGCGGTCAATACGGTCACGTATTTTTGCGCCTAGAGCCTTTGGAGCCTGGCACCGGATATGAGTTCGTAAACGATATCAAAGGCGGCGCGATTCCGAAAGAATACATCCCCGCAGTCGATAAGGGCTGCCAAGAGGCTATGCAAAACGGCGTTTTAGCGGGCTATCCGGTCGAGGACGTGCGCGTAACTGTCTATGACGGAAGCTACCACGAAGTCGATAGCTCCGAAATGGCATTCAAACTCGCCGCTTCTATGGGCTTCAAAGAGGGCGCTAGAAAAGCGGGTGCCGTGATCTTGGAGCCTATGATGAAGGTCGAGGTAGAAACCCCTGAGGAGTATATGGGCGACGTCATCGGCGATCTAAACAAGCGCCGCGGACAGGTCAATAACATGAGCGAGCGCGGCGGCAATAAGATCATCGATGCATTTTGTCCGCTTTCGGAGATGTTCGGTTACTCGACCGATCTGCGCTCTCAGACGCAGGGTCGCGCGACCTATTCGATGGAATTTGATCACTACGACGAGGTTCCTAAGAACGTCGGCGAAGAGATCATTAAAAAGCGCAACGGCTAAGTTTAACGAGCGCTAGGGTGCGGCGATAGCTTTATCGTCAATCCCCGGCGCTTCTTTGAATTTTAAAACGGTGTTTAAATTTAACCTGCTTTACAAGCCAAAATTTTAACTCACACTCTAGCTTCAAATAAAATTTCAACCCATAAGTTTAACTCTTGCCGATCGTAAATTTAGATCAAAAAATTTCAATTAAATTTAAAAATTTAAAGCCGTAGCTTAAAGTATGTCCAGGACGTCGCGCCTATCGTTTTACTAGAGATTTATTCATTCGCAGATAAAGCGCGTGCGGCGCTATCGCGCTTTGATTTTCATTCACGGACAAAATCGCCGCAAGCGGGATCGCACAAACGGGGCGAAATTTTACCTTCGGCGCGGCCTTAAGGCAGAACGTAACTATCATAGACTTATATCAGATCACGACCATCAGTGCTTTATGCTAAGTCGCGGTATTCTCGGGGCACTTTAATTGCGCCACCGCTTTGTGCCGTAAAATTTCATCTTAGCGTAGCGATCTACGCGCCGCTCATATCGGCCGAGCCGACGCCCAAGCTCGCTTGTTTTCGGATTTAGCAGGTGTTTGCTTTCGCGGGCTATAATGCGCCCGTTTTAAATATTTCAAAATAAAGGAAAATTATGCAACAAACCAAATTGCAAGGCGTAAGCGTTAGCCTTTCGGGCAGCGAGCTTAAGCTGGGAGATAAGGCGCCCGAGATCAGCCTAGTCGCGGCCGATCTTAGCGAGGTCAAAGTCGGCGGCGGCACGGGCAAGGCGCAGGTCATCATCGCCGTGCCGTCCCTGGATACGGACGTGTGCGCGACCGAGACGCGCAAATTTAACGAGCGCGCCGCGAGTATAAAAAATACCGAGGTTTTCGTGGTCTCGATGGACCTGCCGTTTGCCGCGGGCAGATTTTGTTTGACCGAGGGGATCAAAAATTTACGCGCCCTAAGCGATTTTCGCGATAAGGAGTTTGCGCGCGCATACGGCGTGCTGATCGCGGACGGCGCGCTTACAGGGCTAACGTGCCGCGCGGTTTTCGTCGTGGACACCGCGGGCAAGATCGCTTACAAGCAGATCACGGACGACATCGTAGATGAGCCCGATTACGACGCGGCGCTGAATGCGGCGGCGTTTGCGAGCGGAAGTGCTGCGACGCAGGGCTGATGCAATTTCTAGGTCTGCGGCGCAGACGTTCGCTCGCTTAAATTTAGCGGGCTTAAAATACGCGGACGGGCGCCTTGCTCGCCCGCAACTTTAAATTCTAAAATTCCGTGGCGTCCTGAAATTTAGCAGGCCGCGGCTGAATTTTGGCGGATCTGCGCCCGTGATCCGCTTTGTGTAGTTTGCAACAGAATTTTAAAATTCTATCCCCAAGCAATTTATAAATTTATCTCACATTCGGTATGCTTTTCGATCCGTCGGCAAATATTTTGGATTTAGAAAAAACAGCGCGCGATCGAGGTTAAATTTTAGCGCAAAAATACAGGCGGCAGTATCGCCGCTAGGCTAGACGAGGCGCAGATGAAATGCGGATGAAATTTGCGATGGGAGCATATATGCAATACGTTACTGAGCAAATTTTAGACACAACGACGTATAGCAAAGCGAGACAACGCACGCTATTTTTCTTTAGACGAGGCGGAAATGAGCCGAATGAAGGAGCGTATATTATAATACGTGACTGAAATTCGGCGAAATTTCTAACGACGTATAAAGGAAAAAGAGGGACCGCTAAGTATTCAAGTCCGGATAATCCCACGCATTATATTCATCCGTCAGATTATCATTCTCCGCTCCCTTGCAGCACAGCCACTCTAGCCCGCCGCGCCTCTCCATCACGACCTCTTCATCAAGCCCCGCGCAGTCTGAACCATGCACGCGGGCATTTACGCACGCCCAGTGGTAGCGGTAGACGAGATCGAGCGCCTGTAAAATTTCATCCGTATCGCGCAGCTTCACGCGCGCCGAAAAATCGCCGCCAAAGGTGTCCATCACAAAGGCGCAATCGCAGATCTCGCTCGGAAAGCTAAGCTCATCCACGAGCCCCATCGCCCACATCAGCGCCCACAGCGACTCGTATTTCCAGCCCATATTCACGGCCTCGTCGCGGCTCGCCTCGCCCTGCACGACGCGGCGCTCCATGCGCGTGAGCTTGTCTATGCAGCCGTAGCGGTTATCTAGAAAGCCCTGCGCGCCCTGCTTATCCTCGTCTGCGAGCTTGCCCTCGTCTCTGATCGAACAGGCGCACATTATCGCCGCATACGAGCAGATCGCGCGGGCGATGACCTCGTCTTTTTCGCGCGGAGTGATCTCGCTCGTCTCGTATCGCAGCGGCAGATGGTCAATGTACGGCACGCCCTGGGATTTTAAAATTTCGATGCTTATATCCTTGCGCTCCTGCGCGGTCTTGCCGATCTTCGCGGCGTTTGCGCTATTTTTGCCGCCTTTTTTGAAAAAATCTGAAAATGCCATGAGCTCTCCTTAAAATTTTAAACGTATTTTAAAACAATCGCGCAAAATTTCAGCTTACGGCGACGACGCGGATTTTTAAATTTAAGTTCAAACCGAGCTTTGCAAATCGGACGGAAATTTTACGCTGCGCTACGAATTTATGCGACGCCGCGCAGGCTCGTCCGTGCCCGTAATGAAACCTAATGTGGCGTCTGAGTGGATACGTTCATAGTGGCTAAACGCTTAAATTTGCAGGCGTTTTAAATTTATAACCCTTTGCGAGCCGTCTGCGGCAAGCGGCGCAAACTAGCGGCGGCGAAGGCGGCTTTGAGATCGTGCGGCTTACGATGCGGCGGAGTGATTTTTGCTTATATGGACGCCCTTGTGCGAGCGATGCCGCCTTTTCTTGCATAATCAAGCCGTTTAAACGGGAAATGATTAAATTCTAAAAGCGCGCGTGATTTGAATGTAGTGTTTTTTTGCGTAAGCGCCGCTTTTTGCTCGCGCTATCGATGCCGCCCGTTTACGGCGTCGTATATTCGGCAGTTTGTCGTTGTTTGGATCAAATTTTAAAATTTTACCGTCCGCGTAGCGCTTCGCGTAAAAATAATCTTTGTAAAAATAAGCGCTGCAGCTAAGCCCGCGACCGATCGCTTCGTCGTTTTGAGTTTATCTTTGATCGCGGAGAAAATTTTCCCAAGTAGCTGCGCCCGGATTTTTTGCGACGAGCCGCAGTGTGATCATCTCTATAGCTTCTTGCGTTTCTGCTCGTCCGTGCCTTCGATGATGCTTTGATGCATATCGTCGTAAAATATCCTTACGGGCGATTAGGGCTCTTGCGGCGATTCCAGCGAGATAAAAAATTTTAAACTTTGCCTTAGATCGGTTAAGTTTCGGAGGTCATTCGAACCGGTTTTGGCGGCGCCATAGGTGCTTCTTTTTTGCAAATATACCGTCCCGCCGCAGCCGGCAAGGATGTCCGCGATATACGGAATAAAATCACCGAGCGGCATAAGAAGGTGGACGCGGGGCATTTATCTGCGTTTTAAATTTTACTTTTTATGGCCTCGGCGATCGTGCGCCGCTTTAAATCGATGCTTATCTTTTGACCGCGCGTCCGCATAAGCAAAGCGCACTTTGCTGCGTAAATTTAAAAGCGGCGCACGTATTTAGCCGAGCGCCGCAATTAAAATTTAACTGATTCGCGCACTCAAACGAGCGGTGCCATAGGGCGCACCTCTTGGTTAAATTTAAGCGGGTGCGATCAATACTTAAACGAGCTACCCGGCTCGATCAACTTAACCTTTTGCTTATAGTTCATCTTAAGCACCGCAGCAGGCCCGAGCACGGTCGCCTTTTCGCCCTCAAGCCAAAACGCCGTACCCTCCGGCATCGCATAAACCGTCGATTTTTGATTAGCGATCAAAAATTCCTCTAGCCTCTCCTCTCTACTCTCGCCGTTGTGCCCCGCAGGCTTGCCCGAGATGAAGTGCGGATTGATCTGGTGCGGGAAGATATTGAAGGTATTAAACGACTCAGGCTCGATGATCGGCATATCGTTCGTCGTCATCATCGTAGCGCCCGCGACGTTCGAGCCCGCGCTCCAGCCGATATACGGCGTGCCGTCCTCGACCATTTTGCTGATTAGGGCGATGAGCTCGTTTTCGTACATATCGTGCACGAGCTTGAAGGTGTTGCCGCCGCCTACGAATATGCAATCCGCGCTCGCGACTTCCTTCGCGGCGTTTTTAGCGTGATGGACGCCGACGATATTTAAGCTTAAACTCGCAAGCGCCTCTTTGACGCGCTTTTCATATTCGTCGTAGCTCCTACGAAGGCTTGCGTAAGGGATGAAAACGATCTTTTTGCCCGCGAGGTTATTCTCCTGCGCAAATTTGCCGATCCACGACACTGCGTGCGATAGATACTTCGTGTCTTTGTAGCCCGAGCTTGAGAGCAGCAGCGCTCTTTGCTTGCTATGATCGCGCTTTGAGAGTTTAAACGCCTTTTCGCTCGCAGCCAGTTCGCTCGTACCGAGCATCGCAGCGCCCGCCGCCAAAGCGGCTACCTTTAATAGGTCTCGTCTTTGATTTTGCATCTTTTCTCCTTTAAATCAAAGTTGATATCTGTTTTGAAATTATATTCCTTTACATATAAAGAGGGGCTGAATATACGGTTTAAATTTCGCTTGCGCGCAGGCCTCGGCAAGGCAAAATTTTAAAACTACTAAATTTTGAAATTTGGCGAGGCGCCACGTCGTAAAATTTAAAAACGCGGCCAAATTTAATGAAATTCATGGCGCCGACACGAGGTTAAATTTAGTGAAATTTCGCCCAAATTTAAACGCGAAAAAGTATAATCGCGCCATGGTTTTGACGCAAAATTTGATCTATGAAATTTTACCCTTGTGGAGGAGATCCCCGCGGGCAGGGTCTCTAGCTACGGACAGATCGCGCGCCTGATCGGGCTGCCCGCTCACTCGCGGCTCGTGGGGCGCGTGCTCTCGCAAGCAGAGCTCTACGGCGACTACCCGTGCCACCGCGCCCTTTATCATGAGGGCGCCTTGGCAGCGAGCTTTGCGGCTCAGCGCGAACTGCTAGAGGCCGAAGGCGTGGAATTTAGAGGCGAGCGCGCCCGTATGAAAAAGCACCGCTGGGAGTGCTAGGTATAGAATTTTAATCGCCCTATAAGCGGCCTGGCATAGAATTTGCGGATCGTTTGAAGTGCGAAATTTTAAATTGTCCGCGGCATGGAATTTTAATTTATAAAATTTTATATCCGCGCAGGTTTAAGCGGCGTAACAGCGGCGCCATCGACCGCCAAGAGCCTGCGAGCTTTATTTGCTTGTAGATGCGGCGCAAATCATCATGCGGAAAAGATAGAATTTTATCTTTTTTGCGTGGCGGTTTAAAACGCTAATTTAAGCGGGCTCCTCGGCAATCAACCCGCCGTAGTTTTACGAAGCAGATGCGACGCCGCCTATTAGTTTTTTCACTGCAGGCTTTGTTGCGCCCGTTTCGGCGCCGCTTGTAGATTTTGGCTATCGTAAATTTTGCAGCGGCCGAACTATCCGTCCTCGGCGCGTTAAAAATTTTAAATCGATGCGGCTTCTGCGGGATGCGTAGAAAAAGGGGCGAAATTTTAAAATTTACTCAATCCGCTCTATGAGCGCATCGGTGCGGGACGTTTTGCGGTGCGTCGATTTGAGTTTCGGGCGGTGCGCCGTTTGAGCGGCGTAGCTAGGCTCATTTAGCAATACGGCTCGCAACGCTTATCGTCCTTTTGACGGCAGGCCCCATCTTGCGCAGCTTTGTGCTATCCGGCTAGCTTTTTGGGCCTTGGGCGCGCTACCGGCCGCTTAAATTGCATTCTTACGGCGCGGTGCTATTTGGGGGGCGTGAAAAGCCCTCGCATATCGACGCCCCCTGGCTGCAGCAGCTTGATTTTTCTATCGATGCCGCCCGCGTAGCCCGTGAGGCTGCCGTGCGCGCCTATGACGCGGTGGCAGGGGATGATGATCGAGATTTCGTTGTGCCCTACGGCGCCGCCCACGGCTTGCGCAGACATCTTCGCTAGCCCGCGTGCCGCGGCGATTTCGCGCGCGATCTGTCCGTAGGTCGTGGTTTTGCCGTATGGAATTTTAAGCAAAATTTCCCACACGGCGCGCCTAAACGCCGAGCCCACGGGATTTAGAGCGGGCGTAAAACCCGGCTCGCGTCCGCTAAAATACAGATCGAGCCAGCGTTTAGTTTGATCGAAAACGGCTAAGTTTTTTCCTCAAAGTACCCGCTTTGCTCGTTTATGCAAAATTTCCGCTCGCGCTTTGCGCCGAAAGATTGGTGGCGCGAGGTTTTTTCCCGCATCATAAGCCGCAAAATCGCGCGTGAAGAATTTTCCGCTCGCTATAAGTGTACGCGCGTAGAATTTTCCGTCCGTGCTGCTCGTAACTTCTGCGAAATCGCGCGCGTTGTACTTTTCATCTGCGCCGCTCGTCGATTTTGCCGCGAAATCGCTCTTTTTCAACGCCGCAAAATCGCGCTGTGTTTCGCTTGCGGCGCGCTGCTCTTTTGCGAGCAGATCGGCGCTGCTCTGCTTTTTATCCGCACCGCTTGCTGTAAGAGCGTGCGCGTAGTATTTCTCGCCCTCGAACCACAGCCCGCAAAGCCCCGCCTCATCACCCGCGAGCGTGATTTTACCAAGCGGCAAGTCGTAATATGCGATAAATTTCATCATTGCTCCTATTTTGCGCTTTTGCGATTAAATTTAGGCGTCGCAAATAGCATCTAAATTTCCCAAATTTCTAAAATTTGCGGGCAGATTTTAGCTACGCTTTGCTTAAATTCCGCCTTTTGCGCGGCGCTCGGGTCGCTAATGGCTTCAAATTTGCAAAAAAGCTCGGCGATCTTTAGCCAGCCCGCAAGATTTAGATCAAATTTTTCCAAATTTGCTTCGGACAAAAACTCCAAATCATGGTCGTAAAACGCGATCTCGCCGCCAGAGCTTAGTAGCCAAAGATCGCCGGTGCCGCTATCTGCAAAGATACAAAACTCGCGCAACAGCTTGCTATCGCCCTCAAAAGGAAATTTTGCCGCGTCGTTGCAGAGCGCGATCTCGTGCTCTTTCAGCACTCTAAAATCGCCCGCAATCTCCCTGCCGAGGTATCCGCCTAGGATATTTTTAAGCTCGTTTTTGTTCAAAATTTAACTCCTCCGCTTTAGTTTCGTTTTTTGGCGTAGAGCATAAGAAAGCCGACCATCGCCGCGAAAATCACGCACATCGCAAGCGTCACGATGAGCGTGCCGTGCGCCGAGCCGCTTAAAAATAGCCCCGTCGTGTTCATCCCGAAAAAGCTCGTGATGAAATTTAGCGGCATCAGCAGCGACGAGATGATCGTGAGAATGTAGATGTTGCGGCTAATTTTGTCGTTTTTGAGCCCCTGGATGAATTGATAGATATCCTCGATCCTGACGGCATATTCGCTCATCACGCCTTTAAAAACGCCCGCTTCGTAGGCGTAGTTTTTCAGCTGCTTTTTCAGCGCCGGCTGCTCGTTTGCGCAGATGAGAAGCGCCTCGTAAAAATGCGAAATTTTGTTTTGAAATTTGCGGATTTCGTATTTTAGGACAGAGTGCCTTTTCATAAATTTTGAAAAATCACCGCGACGCGTGTAGATTTTTTCGTAATTCTCAAGCTCTGCGGAGTGCTCTAAAATTTTATCGCGGTACTGCGCGAGGATCTTTTTAACGACCGCGAAAAACTCCGCCTCGCTGCTAAGCCGCACCTCGCCGTCCGCGTCATCTTGCGAATAGATCGCGCCCGAATCAAAAATAAAGCGGTAGTTTTGCTCGCGTGGCGCGTCCGTTACGAAATATACATACTCGCGATCCTCGGCATAGTAGTAGCCTGAAACGCTGCGCTTTTCGGTAATCGGGTTCAATGAGACCTCCTTATTTAATCGTTTTAAATTTACGAAATTTCAGAATTTCGCTCAAATTTACGGAATTTTGAAATTCTGTTGCCGATCAGAATTCTGAAATTTTGCTACTAATAGGAATTCTAAAATTCCGCCGCCATTTAAATTTTATCGTATTTGGAATTTCAAAACTCTTTTGCGCTTGGAATTTTAAAATTTTAAGCACGAAAGAATTTTATTATTGGTGGAATTTTATGCGGCGCAGTCCGCCCCGCTTAAAGCGTCGTCGGGGAATGGGTGGAGTTTGTGGGTGAGCAGAGCAATGCGGTGCTGTGAGACAGCGCCGCCTCTGCGAGAAATGTGACCTCGCAATGGGGGCCCCTTTCCGCCCCAATAGAAACATATCACGGACTAAAATTTAAACGGAATTTCATTTTGTAATAAATTTAAAATTTCTCTATGTAGAATTTGCCTCTAGAATTTGGGG
>CALKQT010000021.1 GCA_937990735.1 uncultured Campylobacter sp.
AATTTATACGATTATAAACATGAGACGGACATACTTTTTAAGCAATACCAAAATTTAAAGAATCAAAAGAATAAGATAAATTTTAACTCACAAGGAAAAGGCGACGAAAGTGGGTATTGAGTTGCTGGGCATTGCTTGCTAGAGCTGAAGTTAAAATTCTTTCTTTTATTATCGACTACTTTAAATTTAAACTCTAATCCATAAAATTTCGCCACGCCGCGCGGTGTAGCTTAAAAATACTGCGCCGCGGCATGACGCGACCCAAAATAACCTCGCCGATACTCGCGATCTTTGCTCTAAAATTCGTCAAAGAGCGCGAGCAGCAGCTGAAATTAAAATTTGCCTTTAAATTTAAAGCCTTTAAGCCCGCGCAAGAGCGCGAGCGGACAAAATCGCAAGGGCGAGAGAGCTGCAAAGACGTGTTAGGCATTGCGCTTTACAGACGACATTTTCATAAATTTAAAAACCCCAAGCGGCGCAAGCCCTACTCGAATTCTATCTTTTTTAGATAATCGTATAAATTCAGCACTGCGATAAATAGCGTTAAAATCGCGGGCCCCAAGATCACGCCCCAGAACCCAAACGTGCTGATGCCCGAAAGCATCGAGAAGAAGATCAGCATCTCATTGATGTTTGCTGGGTTTTCGACTAGGCGCGAGTTGATAAATTTTATCACGAGCGGCTTTACGAAGCTGTCCGCGAGCGTCGAGATCAGTATCACGCAATACGCCATTATCACGATCGCACCCGAGGTGCTGCCCTGGGCTAGCACGTATAGCGCGGTGGGTACATAGATGAGTGCGCCGCCGACTGCGGGGATGAGCGAGCAGAAGGCGAAAAGCACCCCCATCAGCAGCGCGTCAAAGCCGAAGATCCCCGCGATGATCGAAAACAAAAAGCCCTGCAATACGGCGTTGAAGATGGTCGAGTAAAACACGACGCTCATCGTATTTGCCGTCTCGGAAAAGATATAATCGATCTGCGCGGGCTCGACGGGTAGAATTTTTTTGAAAAAGCGCTTGAAGCTCTCGCCGTAGAGGTATGCAAAAAAGCAAAACACGACGATAAGCACCATATCGACGATAAATTTTGCGCTGGATTTCCCGACGACTGAGAGGTAGGAGATGATCTGCTTCGCCACGCCCGCGACGTCTAGGTTTGCCAAAAACGAGCGAAACTGCGTATCAAATTTTTCAAAAGGCCCGGGCAGCCTGATGTCTAAGCTCTGAACGTAGCTAAGCGCGTCGTTTAGGCGCGTCATATCGAAACTAGCGGCGTTTTTAGCGATCTCGATCACGGCGTAGATGAAAGGCACGAAAAAAAGCGTGCAGAGCAAAAACACGCTCAGCACCGAGGCTAGCGTGCGCCTGCCGCGGCACAGCTTCGTTACTTTAGCGTGCAGACCCGAGGTTGCCACCGCCATCAGCACGCCGATTACAATCACCATCAAAAACGGCGAGAACAGATAGATCACGCAGCAAAACATCAGCAAGGTTGCGCCGATAAAAAATATCTTGTTCGTTTTCGCGCGCCCGTTAGCCTTGGCAAGACCTGCTTTCACACCCACAGCAGCTCCCGAAGCGGCAGCAGCGCCTAGCGCGGAAGCACCAGCAGATGAGGCCTTGTCGGTTTTGACCCGGTTTTCGCTTTGATTTTCAGCAGCGGTTTTAGTCCTGCCTTCCGCGGCGTCTAGTGCAGCTGCGGCTACTTTATCGGCGCCGGTATTTGCTTTAGCGGCTTTAACCCCGCTTTCAACACCGACATTGGCTCCGCTTCCGCTTTGATTTTTGGCACCGATTTCGGCTCTATTTTCAGCAGCGGTTTTGGTTTTGTTTTTGACAGTCGCTTTGGCTTCGGCGGCGGCTTCGATTTTGCCCTCAGCATTATTTATGGTCTGATTTTCGGTGAAATTTTGCGCCTCGCTTTTGGCGTTATTTTGGGCTATATTTTCAGCCAGGTCTTCGTTGCGGCTTGTGGCGTTGTCTTTTGGCGTCGGCAAATTTTATCCTTTTGAAATTTGATGAGCTATTTTATAAATTTTTTTATCAGATTTCGATTAAATTTTAAAATTTTATAGAATTTACGAGCGACGTCCTCGTGCGTTTTCAACATACAGCGCGCTATACGACATGTACACGGATCGTACCTAATTTATGAAAATAGCGCATAGCTCGAACATACGTCAAAACCAGATGTGTGCGCCTACGTCACGCTCGAGCCCTGCGCGCACCGCGGCAAGACCTCGTCTTGTGCCGAGCTTTTGGCAGAGCTTGGGCTATCGCGCGTGGTAATCGGCGC
>CALKQT010000022.1 GCA_937990735.1 uncultured Campylobacter sp.
CTTACCGTGAACACACCCTCAACCTTGATTTCGGGTGCGGATGCGCTGCGGAGTGATCTTGACGTGCGAAAACTCGCCGTAATTCAGCGTCCCGTCCATCTGAAGGCGCATATTTTTGGCTAAGCGATTGTCAATGACGGAGGCTACGAGGGGCATCTCATCTGCGTTTGCGGCCTCTTTTTGAATGACCGAGGCTTTGATTAGCACCTGCTTCCACGCCGTGGCGTTATATTCGCCGATAAGCTCGCGCGACAAGCCTTCGTGGAATTTTTGCGCAGTTGAAACGAGGTGGTCGATGATATTTTTTTCGCTTTCGTTTTTGCTAATTTTGTAGGTTTCAGGCACCAAAAAGCCCTCGTAAAACGGCGCTGTGGCGTTGTATTCGCGCTCAAGCTCGCTAAAGCTTAGCCTGCGATCCTTCGCAAGCTGTTTTAAAAACACGATCGTAGTCTCTCCCGGGATCAGCTTAATCTCGTTCATCACGGGCTTTGCGACGCTTAGCTCATATAAAAACTGATATTTGGGCAAATTTTCGCCGCTAAGCTCCAGTTCGCCGGTTTTTGCGCCGCCGTAAAGAGAAAGCAGCCTCGCATCAAATTTCGTAAATTTAGGATAGCTCTTTGAGAGTTGCGATAAAATTTTCGTTGAGCTGCCCTGGCCTATCTGCACGGTTTTCGCGTTGCCGACGCGCTCGTGTAGATCAAAGCCCACGGCCAAAAGTAAAATAGCCGCAAGCTCGATACAAATGCACGCCGCTTTGATGAGCTTTATAAAGAATTTCATGCGTTCCTTTCAAAATTTAGCTGAAATTATAGGCAAATAAGCCAAAATTTTGAATAAATTTCATATTATAAGCGCAGTTTTTCGGCACGCCCGATTTGGTTTTGGGCGTAGCTTTTTAATGGGACAATGATGTATAAATTTTTAGCTAGATTTTTTCTTACTCTTACTATACTATTTATAATCTGCGCGGTAGGCCTAAAGCATGGTATTGCGATTTCGCAGCTGGACGTGGGCTTTGCAAAGCTTGAAGGGTTTTATCTCAAGCTAAATAAAAGTCTCGTGCTGCGCATCAAAAATCTTGAAATTACGCAAAATAATACACAAAATTTAGAGCAAAATTCCACCGATCTGCGCACGCAAAGCGAGAAAATTTTAGAATTTAGCAAAAAAATCTCGCTTATCAACTCCTTTTTTGAAGAGATCGACGTGCAAAATTTGAAGATCAAGGGCGAAAGTCTAAAGCTAAAATACAAAAGCGACGTTTTTTACGCCGACACGCGGTTTTTTAGGCTAAACTCGAAGATCACGCCGAGCGCAAACGGGCTGAACTTCGATCCGATCGAGCTTGAACTAAATGATTTTAATCTCACTCTGCACGGCACGGCGCGAGCAAATTTCAAAGCCGATACGTATGATTTTAACGGCACCTTCGCTTCGCACGAGATCGCGGGCAAGCTTGACGTGCACAACATAGGCTCGGAGCTAAATATCGAGATAAATCGCGCCTCGGCCTTGAGTCTGAAAAATTTTATGAATGAGCTAGGCGCACTTACGGGACTAAATCCTCTTGCGAACGAGTGGATCTACGGCAAGGCGGTCGCGCAAAACTACTATATCGAAAATCTGCATGCCAAAGTCGATCTGAAAGATCCGCGCCCGATCGCCGAAAATGTTAGCGCCACGGCCTACGCGCAGGATCTTACGATAAAATTTCAACCGCAAATCGAAGCCGTAACGGTAAAAGACGCCAATATCACGCTTAAAAACGATTTTCTAAGCTTTGCGCTGAACGAGCCTAAATTTAAAGGCAAAAGCCTGGAAGGAAGCGGCGTGCGTATCGGCGGGCTTTTTGAAGAGAAGCCGATCGTATATCTGGATCTGCGAACTAAGGAGAGTTTGGGTAAAGACCTTGTAGATATTTTGCAAAGCTACGGCATAAACGAGCCCGTATATCCGCTAAGCGGCGGGATCGATGCGCGCGTGCTGATAGACGTGGACGTCGAAAAGGAAAGCGCCAAAGTCGATGCGAACGTGACGCTAAAAGATGCCGATCTGATGATCTCTAAAGCGGAATTTCACTCCAAAGCCGCGCGGGTGCATATCACAGAAAAAAAGATCGACATCAAAGACGCGAATCTGCAAAATGAAATTTTTAACGCCACGGCAAGCGGCAGTATCGATATCGCCACGCGCAAAGCTAAATTTAACGGCGTTATTCATAGCTTCAATCTCTCCCCGGACGGCAAAGAAATTTTAAAATTTGGCGACGTGCGAGATAATATAAGCCTTGATTTTAGCGGCAAAGCGCCGGTGCTGAGCTCGCAATTTTTAGGCGCGAAGATGAGCTTCGGCGAGCGGATCGAGATCAGCTCGCCC
Source organism: uncultured Campylobacter sp. (assembly GCA_937990735.1). Lineage (GTDB taxonomy): Bacteria > Campylobacterota > Campylobacteria > Campylobacterales > Campylobacteraceae > Campylobacter_B. The sequence goes on from CALKQT010000022.1 coordinate 2,380, forward strand.
GATATTAGCGGAATTCTGCCCTTTTCTAAGACGCTTAAAAACGCGGGCATTAGCGGCGGAGATCTTAAAATTTTAACCAGCGATTTTACAAACTTAGATATCAGCAGCAACAATCTCATCTTTGATTTCGGTCTGCTAAACAAAGACGGCAGTCACTACAAAAACGATTCTTTCGCGCTTCGGGTGCGCGGGGGCGATCTGGACGGCTCTAGCGGAAGCGATAAAATTTCTCTTAAAATAAACAAAGGCGGTAACTTCGTCGCTCTAAAAGACGTGGACGTCGCGATCAATACGAGCGTGCAAACCAGCGAATTTAATAGCGGCACGAAGGAGCGCTCGCCGATAAATTTCAGCGGACAAAATTCCGCGATCGTGCTATCCGATCTAAATAAGACGCTTAAATTTACGCATTTTAACGGCGTACTGGACGGCAAAAATATGAACCTAAACGCGAATTTCAGACGCGGCGACGTGAAGTTGATCTTTAAAAAGAGCTTACTTCAAATTTTTGCGCAAAACATCAGCGGCGAGGCGCTCAATCAATTCCTAGGCTCGCAGAGCTTCGACGGAGGGGTATTTACGCTAAAAGCAAGCGGTATCGATCCGCGCAACTACCGCGGCGAGATCAACGTGCAAAACACCTATCTGAAGGACTACATCATCTATCAAAGGCTGCTTAGCTTTATAAACTCCGTGCCGTCGCTGCTTACGTTTAAGACGCCCGATTTCAACGATCGCGGCTTTAGCGTGCAGAAGGGCAAAATTTACTTCCGCCGCAGCGGCGATAAAATTTACATAAACGCGATGAACTTTACCGGCAGCAGCGCAGACATCGCGGGCAACGGCGAAGTGGATATGAAAAGCGGCGCGCTGAATATCGATCTGGAGCTCAAATACCTCAAAGACGCAAGCTCGATAATCTCAAAAATCCCGCTGCTAAATCATATCATCTTGGGCGAAAACAATACGATCTCCACGATTATCGAGATTCGCGGCACAATGAAAAAGCCTACCTACTCGACCGGCGTTGCGACCGACGTGCTAAAAACGCCGTATAATCTCATCAAAAACACGCTGATGCTGCCTTTTGTAATCTTCGGCGATAGCGAGGAGAGCAAATGAAATTCCCGCTCGATTATAAGGATAGCTTTGAAAAATCGCTGCTGTTTTGGCTCGTAAAATTCGTGCGCTACAAGTTAAGCGCGCTATCAAACAAGGAGCTGAAAAACGACGCGCTGTTTCGTCGCGCGAGCCTGGCGCTAAATCACGAGGTAGCAAGTATCAATGAACTCGAGCGGCTCGCAAAAGACGCGCGAAATGCAGGCCTTACAGGCATTAACACTTACTTCAATCCGCTTAAAAAATTTTACGAAGCGATAGTAGAATACGGCCTTGAGAGTATGAAAAATATCGACGAGGAACTTTTGAGCGAAATTTTAGCTTCCATTACGGGCGGACTGAGCGATGCGAGCAAAAAAAACTACCGAATCGCGCTGATAAATTTTTTCGGCTTCATCGACCGCCAAAACGAGCAGGACGGCACCTCGCACAACTTCGGCATCGAGATTAAGCACTGGGGCGGCGTTAGCGGCAGCCGCGGCACGAAGCTTCCGGAGTTTATGAGCGAGGAGGAGCTGAAGCGGTTTTTGGACGCGATAAATTTAAGCGAGTTTTCCTCCTTTGCTCATCGCAACCGCCTAATCGTAAAAATCATCGTCTACACCGGCATCCGCGTGGGCGAGGCGATAAATCTCAAGCGCAAAGATATCGCGCCAGAGGGCGATCTTTTCGTCATCCGAATCCGCGGCAAGGGCAATAAATACCGCATCGTAATGATCAAGCGCCACCTGATCGAGGAGCATCTAAACGCGCTGGAGACGAACTTTGCTAACAAAGAGGGCTATCTTTTCGTCACCAAAAACGGCGCGCCGCTCACGCAAGCATACGTCAGCGGCATCGTGGAGAAAATTTTGATGAGCGCGGGCATACGCAAGAAAAAAAACGGCGCCCACATGCTGCGCCACACCTTCGCGACGATGCTTTACAAAAAGCAAAAGGACCTCGTGCTCGTCCAGGAAGCCCTCGGCCACGCGAGCCTAAATACTTCGCGCATCTACACCCACTTTGACAGCGACAATCTGCGCCTTGCGGCGAAGGTTGCGGAGGAATTCGAGGAGTGAAATTTTAAAATTTGAGATGGCGTGAGGCTTGCTTGAGCGAGATTTTTTAAATTTCGTTTTGAGGCGGCTTTAAAATCGTTTTTTATGAAATTTATTTTCTAAAAAATTAGAATTTTACTTTGAAAAATTCTGAAATTTGTTTTTCATACTAGCATAACAGAACCTAAAAATTTTACCTTGCGAGCTTTAGAATTTAACTCGGCAAAATTTTAAATTAACGCGCGAGCCTTAGAGCTTGATCGCAAAAAATCTAAAATTTTACTCTTTTGGAGTATAGAATAATTTTACTTTTTAGGTTTTCTCATGTGATTTTGCCTAAAATTCCAGATAAATTTAGTGCAAAATTTCATTTAAATTTTGATGATACAGGATTTCATCCGAGGATTTTATAAGCAAAAGATAAACGGCATATTAAGAGGTAGCGGATATAAAAATTTATCTGCAAATTTCACAAGGATGGAATCTCTAATTTAAAATTTAAACTCTCAAAATTTTATAGTTTGATATGCCTTCAAATTCTCATCGCACCGGATTCGCCTTAAAATTTAAAGATGCAAAATATTTGCCACCAAAGTTTGCTACGAAATTTACCGACGCGAAGTTTGCTTCGTAAACAGCGCAGGAATCATATAGAAATTTCTAATAAAATTTAAAGAGATAAAATCATCGGCATGATTATTTTAGATTTATTTTACGACAGAAATCCCGCTCTTGCGAGCAGGATTTCATTTCTTAGGGGGATAAGAAAAGGAGTTTAGGCTAAATAAATTTAGCCCGAGATTTCGTCTAGCCACGGAGTCCCGCGGCAAAAAGGAGCAAAAAGACGAAATCTCGCGCAAAATTTAAGCCAAGATTTAAGCGATCGGCTCGCGACAATAAACGAGATTTGCGACGGCTTCAAAAGTTATCGCAAAAACGCCGTACCGCAAGCATCAAATTAAACTAGCCTTTGTTTTTTGAAATACTCGCGCGGAGCCTTGCAAAGCGGACAGGCGCCCGGGGCTTTCTTGCCGCGATGAACGTGGCCGCAGACCTCGCACACCCAAACTTCCTCGTCAAAACTCTCGAAAAAGCCCTCCTCTAGCAGGATCTTTTGAAGCTCGTTGTATTCGCGCTCGTGCTCCTCCTCGACCTTGCCGATAGCGTTAAAAAGGCGCGCAACCTCTTTTTTACCCTCTTCGGTCGCGATTTTAGCGAAGCTCGGATACATGCTCTCGTGCTCGTAGCGCTCGCCGGCGGCAGCATCAAGCAGATTTTTATCCATTTTATCAAGCGGAATGCCTGCGGCTGCATGATGCGCCTTTAGCTCGGCTCTAGCGTGCCATTTTTCATTTTCGGCGGCCTCGTAAAAATGTCGCGCAATGGCGTGAAAGCCCGCCTCTTTGGCCAAATCGCCGTAAAGATCGTATTTGTTGCGCGCCTGGGACTCGCCTGCAAACGCTTTCATCAAATTTACCTGTGTCAGATCTTCGGTGATGCATTTCATCGGCTCGCCGCAGCAGCTAAGCGTGCCGCCGCCTACTTTTTGCACCTCGACCTCCGCGCCGCATTTGTCGCATCTGTAAGTTTCGTACTGTCTCATTATCAATTCCCTATCAAAATTTTTAGAGAATGATACCACGGCTACTATTAAATTTTACTTAATAAATTTTATTCTTCTCAATAAATTTATGTTTTTGAGAAAATTTTGGCACGAAATTTCCATCCGCAAAATCTAAACTTAAGATTTTTCAAAGCGAATGAAATTTCAAGCAAAAGCGCTAACGCTTGATCATCTAAAAATATGAAATTTAGTTTTTTGACTCATTTAGTCTGCGATTTTCAAGGCTAGCCACATCATTGGAAATTTTTTAAAATTTTAAAGTTATCTCAAAAATAACTTGCTAATTTTGCCGCGCAGTCTTGTTTACGAGTATATAACAATGCTTAGTAAAAGCAGCTTTAAATGCGCCAACGAGCCGCCTGATTGTAATTATGAAGCGTTAAAAGCGTAATTAAGGGCGTTGTAATATTACCATTTTGCCGCCATGATCGGTAATATCTGAGAATTTATGAACGTCAAATTCTAAGCCGCAAATCGAACAAGGAGGAAATTTATCGACTTCCTTCTCGCCTAAAAGCGAGCAAATTCCGCCTATTGCCGGATTATGTCCAACGATAAATACGCATTCTGCGCTAGCTGCGTTAAAATTTTGCATAACATCAGTGCTAGAAATTTCCACATTGTTGCAAGATATCGCATTATTTTCGCTAATGCTAGCGGGAATTTTAATGCTCTTGAAAGCAGAATTTTCAGCGTTTGCGTCGCGATGTTTTTCGCTACTCAGACCAACCACATTGTATTTTTCAACATTCACACCGCACCCAAAAAATCGTTTCTCATCCAAGCTGTGAACAAACTTTGCTAAATCCCATAAACTTACGTCGTATAACTCTTGCAATGGCACTACCCTTTTTGTCGCATCCAGCGCGTTAGCGATAATTTGCGCCGTATGGAGTGCGCGCATAGCCGAGCTTGTAATAATTAAATCAGGCGCAAGCCCCAAGCTACGCAGCTTTTCTCCAAGTTTATTTGCACAAAGTTCGCCCACTTGGCTTAATGCCCGCTCGAAATCGCTTCCGTTGCCGCTTTGCGCCTCAGCATGTCTTATAAAATATATCCGTTTCATCTGCATCCTTTCATAAAATTTTATGTATAATTTAGCGTTAAATTCTACAAAATTCTAAATTTTTTCTGGATCATTCCAAAGCCATAACCGACCGCAAATCCCGCTATGTGCGCATACCATGCCACATTTACGCCCATTAACATCGGCGCAAAGCTCATTATCAAAATCGCGATAAAAATCCCACCCGCATTGCGTTCATCAAAATAAGCAATCACGCCTAAAAGCACGCAAATAGCGCCACTAGCGCCTACGATATTGACGATTTCTCCCATGCTCATGGCATAACAGATATAAATCAGGCACAAAGCGCCGCTCAGCAGCCCGCCTACGATGTAAAGTAGCGTAAATTTTATCCCACCGAACGCCCGCTCTAAAATTCCACCAAATTGATACAAAACAGCCATATTCATAGCTAGATGCATCACTCCGCCGTGCATAAAAAATGAACTTAGTAGCTGCCACGGCATCCCTTCGAAAAAATACGGATTGAGCCCAAAAAATAGATAGGACTTAAAGCCAAAAAAATATTCTAATGCGAATGAAATTACGAAAAATAGGACATTCGCCACAATGATCGCGAGAGTAAATTTGCCTGATTGCATGAAACTCCTTAAATTTTTCACGCATAGTAGCGAAATTTTGATTAAATTAAAGGCGTCGTGTAATTTTATAGGCTCGAGATAAATTTCATAGATAAGTGTTGGCATCAAAATTTCGGCGAATAGTTTTAATTGCAAGCGCTTTATCAAATAGCTGTACTAAAATTTAAAATTTATATATAAAGCTTTAAACTAAAAATTTCATTAATAAAATTTAGATCGTAAATCTTTTTTAAAGCTTTACGGAATTCATAGAGTTTATCCGACGTAAATTAAAAAACAAGCACGCTGCAAATTTAATGACGATAAAATTGCAGTTATATGAAGCCATTTTGTAGAATTTTATATAAAATTATAAGTATAATTTTACTAAGAATAACAAAAATTTAAGTTCAAATTAATTCCAAAATAAATTTTAGAGTAAATATTTTAAATCCTTATTATATTGCGCGTTAAAAATGTTAATTTGACTTGTCATAACAGCATCAAAATGAGTTTTTATTGGTAAGTTTTTGCTACAGGAGTTTAAAAGCCATAAAAATTTTAAAATTTGATTAGAATTTTAGAAATTTAATAAATTCTGCAAAGCTAGGTCGCAGCTAGAATTACAAGCGAAATTTTATCTGTAAAATTTCGCTTAAACCCTAGAGCATAAATAAAACCGCCGCGAATTTTTAAAAAGTCTAACGAAATTTCATAAAATCTAATAAATTCCAAAAGTTATGAGAAATTTTTCAAAAAAAATACGGCGAAAGAATTTTAAAAATCCTAATTATTTACTCGTCCGTATCCTGCGAAGCGGTTCGACGCTAGGCAGCTTATGCGGTCTTTACCGCAGCGTACGATATAGCTATTTTCCATCTTTTGCCCTGCTACATGGACGTTTTTCTTATTTAAATTTACGAAGTCCGCTTGATTTCTACCACGAGTATTGTGGACGAATTTCACGCGACCATCAGCATAGATCTCGCGCACGATACCGATATGACTGATCTCGTTATTGACCTTGCCTTTGTTAGAGCGCAAGGTGTTTTGAAAAAACACCAAATCCCCCACTCGCGGCGTATTGCTGAGTAAATTTTTACGGCTGTAATAATTATATATTGCTTGGGATTTGCGTCCGTTTGTGAAGTATTTCGGCAGATCTTTTGAGTTAAAAAATAGATCATCGTATTTATCATTTAGCACGGTGATAAATCCGCTGCAGTCCCCTCCTGCGCGAGTGCCAGTGTAATCGTCTACAGATGCAATTAAAGGGCGGTTAAACTCGCTTCCCGGCACCGAAGTTATTCCTTCTTCATGATCGTTTAAGACATACGCTTGCTGGCTGCCGGCAGACGGGGCTTTTGAGGAGCAACCGACCAGCAAAAACGCACCCAAAGCGCAAATAATTAGTTGTTTCATATAAAAATCCTTATAAAATTATGTAACGATTAAATTTGGGCGTAATTTTAGCGCTCAGTGGTAACAAAATGGTAACTTTAAAGCTAAATTCTGTATAATCGCCGAAATTTTATACGGAGAAATCATGCATTATCTACGAATTAACGGGGGCAAAAAACTAAGCGGCAGCGTCAAAATAAGCGGCGCAAAAAACGCCGCATTGCCGCTCATAGCCCTATCTATCCTTTCAAAAAACGAAGTCGTAATTAAAAATTTACCCGCAGTTTCCGATATCCACACGCTAATTCAGCTACTTTCAAATTTAGGCGCAAAGTGCGAGTTTCTTGACGCCAACACCGCTAAAATCGATCCGCGCGAGATAAACTCAACTAAGGCGATCTACGACATAGTGCGCAAAATGCGCGCTTCGATCTTGGTGCTGGGGCCGCTTTTAGCGCGGTTTAGGCATTGCGAGGTAAGCCTTCCCGGAGGCTGCGCGATCGGCGCCAGACCGATCGATCTGCACCTTAGCGCGCTCGAAAAGATGGGCGCAGAGGTTAAGATCGAGCAGGGTTACGTCGTTTGTACCGCAAAAAAGGGACTTAAGGGCGCGACTATAAATTTTGACAAAATTACCGTCACCGGCACTGAAAATATCGTAATGTCAGCGGCCTTAGCAAGCGGCACCACTCATATCATAAACGCGGCAAAAGAGCCCGAAGTGATCGCCGTTTGCAACGCATTAAAAAGCGCAGGTATCGACATAGAGGGTGTTGGCACTAACGAAATCCTCATCAAAGGAAGCGGCGGCGAGCTTTTAAGCTTGAACGAAATTTCGATCATTCCCGATCGCATCGAGGCGGGCACCTATCTGTGCGCAGGCGCAATCACGGGCTCCCGCATCACGATCACGCACGCTTGCGCGGCTCATCTTGGCGCAGTGCTTGCAAAATTTGAAGATATGGGCTTTAAATTTGAAATTTCAAACGGCGGCGACGAAATAACGATCCTGCCCACCTCAAAGATTAAACCCGTAGAGATCATCACGAGCGAATATCCGGGCTTTCCTACCGATATGCAGGCGCAGTTTATGGCGCTGGCATGCATCTCCTCGGGCGTCAGCACCATTGACGAGAGGCTTTTTGAAAACCGCTTCATGCACGTTAGCGAACTTTCAAGAATGGGCGCAGATATCCGCTTAAACGGACACATCGCGACGATCAGCGGCGGCAAGCTAAACGGCGCGGACGTTATGGCGACCGATCTACGCGCCAGCTCGGCACTCGTTTTAGCCGCCCTTGCGGCGCACGGCGAGAGCAAAATACATAGAATTTACCACCTAGATCGTGGATATGAGAGGCTGGAAGCTAAGCTTGGTGCGCTTGGTGCGGACATACAGAGACTGGAGGAATGAAGACTTCGGAATAAAAATCTTGTGCAAGCAAGCGATGCGGGATTTTACGCAAAACGCGTTTTGAAATGCCACGCTACGTAAGAGCCACGTAAATTCTATCAGTAGCAATGCATTAAATCGATAAAGCTAAGTGTGGCGAAATTTTAAAGGCAAATCTTGGTAGAATTTCAAGGATGAGTTCCTTAAGAATTTAAGTGGCGAGCTTTGGTAAAAATTTAATGAACGAGCCGTAGTGGAATTCTTTAAGCACATGCGAGCGGAATTCCTACGGCAAAGCGGAATTTTACGAGTGATATGCTTTGAAATTTTAAGCAACGCTAGCAGCAAAATAAGGCAAGTTTGAGCCCGTAAAATTTCGCGCATTTATTTGGGTAAATTTTGCTTTGCAAGCTTTGGCGCAACATAGAATTCAAGGCTACGCAAGGTCTTAACTGTGCGAATTTAAATGTAAAAATGATAAAAAGGACTTAAAATGATAGGAATAAATGAGGCTATAGATTTAGCTACGGCCAGAATCACATCAAGCAGGCAGAGCGAAAAGGTACCTCTTCCCAGCGCTCTACGTCGCATCCTTTCTAGCGATATTTCTGCGATTAAAAACCTACCCTGCTTCGATAATTCGGCGCTTGACGGCTATGCCTACGCGGCGGAATTCAAAGACGAAAAGCTAAAGATCGTAGAGCCTACAATTTTTGCAGGAGACGAAAAATTTTATGAAATAAAGGCCGGGCAAGCGCAAAAGATAATGACCGGCGCACCAATGCCTGCAGGCGCGGACTCTGTCGCGAGGCTAGAGGATGTAGACGTGCAAGGCGGAACTCTAAAAATCCCTGCTTCCGTTCATGCCCACGACGGCTTTCGTAAAAAAGGCGAAGAAGTGCGCGCGGGCGAGCTTTTATTGCGCCGTGGCGAAATTTTAAACCCTGCCAAAATCATGCTTCTTGCCGCGCAAGGAATTTACGAAGTGGACGTTTACGCGCGTCCTAAAATCGCCTTATTTTCCAGTGGAAACGAGCTAAAAGAGCCGTGGCAGAGTGCGAGCGAGCGCGAAATTTATAACGCTAACTCTAGCGGTATTGCTGCATTGCTGCAAAAATACGGCTTTGAAAATGAGTATTTAGGGATTTTAAAGGATGATTTTAGCGCGGTTTGCGAGGCGCTAGATACTGCTACGCGTAAATTTGATGTGCTAATTACCAGCGGTGGAGCAAGCGCCGGGGAGGCGGATTTTATGCAAAGCGCTATGAGTGAACTTGGATTTTTGCAGGTTTTCGATCACATCGATATCAAGCCCGGCCGCCCCAGCAAGTGCTTCGCAAAAGACGGCAAATTCGTCTTTGCAATGGCAGGCAATCCGATGGCTGCTTTCGTGCTTACGCGCGCAGTCATACTACCGATCCTATTTAAGCTTAGCGGCGCAAGTGAGACTTTTAGCGCAGAAGCGGCGATCTATGCCAAGCTCGCAAGCGATCTGAAGCTAAAAAGCGGCAGAGTAAATTTAACCGTAGGCGCGTATGAAGGCGGAGTTTTTACGCCTATGCCGTCGCCTTCTGGGCGCATCAGACCGCTGGCTGCAGCATCGCATTTTTTCTTGGCTGATCCCGAATGCGACAAAGTTCGCGCTGGAGAAATCGTAAAAATTTATGAAATTTAAGCGAGAAATTATTGACAAATGAAAATTTATAGGCTACAATCGCGCTTTATTTTTACCGCATGCGGGAATAGCTCAGTGGTAGAGCGCAACCTTGCCATGGTTGATGTCGCGAGTTCGACTCTCGTTTCCCGCTCCATCTTAACTTCAAATTTTAAAATTCCTTCCGTTCCATTCGCTTTTAAAGCACAAAATTTCGATATGAAAGCCTTGAAATGAAAATTTTAGTTTGCGTAAGCGGCGCGAGTTTTTGCGAGATCGGGCTTGATCTGCTTAAATTTCTTGCCAGCTCGCCGCATGAAATCCACGCTGTGCTTACGCAGGGTGCACGCCGCGTCCTGCGCGCTGAAAGCGGCATAGACGCGGACGAGGCTTTAAAATCTGCGGAATTTAGGGGTGTAAAATTTTATCCCGACGACGATCTGAGCGCGCCGCCCGCTTCGGGCTCGTTCGGCATTGATGCAGTGATCTTTGCGCCCTGCTCTATCGGCTCTTTGGCTAAAATTTACGGCGGGCTTTGCGACAGCCTAAGCACCCGCGCCGCTGCAGTCGCGTTAAAAGAGCACAAGCGGCTGGTTCTTGGCGTGCGTGAGATGCCGCTTTCTGCGATCAGCCTGCGACAAATGAGCGAGCTAGCCGCGCTCGGCGTCATCATCGCTCCGCCCGTGATCGCAGGCTACTGCGGCGTGCAAAATTTAAAAAATTTCATAATCGGCAAGTGGTGCGACGCGCTGGGCGTGCAAAACGAGCTATTTAAAAGGTGGCAATAATGCAAAACTCAAGAAAATGTATCTATCCGGGCACTTTCGATCCTATCACGAACGGCCATTTGGACGTCATCAAGCGCGCGCTAGGGCTTTTTGATGAGGTTATCGTCGCAGTGGCGCTAAACGAGAGCAAAAAGCCCTACTTCAGCCTAAAATCCAGACTAGAGATGGCGCGAGCCGCGACACGCGGGCTTCGTGGCGTGAGCGTGCAAAGCTTTGATAATCTACTCGTGGATTTTGCTAAATCTTGCGGCGTGCGCTTCGTTATCCGCGGGCTTCGCGCGGTCAGCGACTTTGAGTACGAGCTACAGATCGGCTATGCAAACGCCTCGCTATGGGAGGAATTTGAGAGCGTGTATTTGATGCCGACGCTCAAAAACGCCTTCATCTCAAGCTCGATTGTCCGCTCCGTTTTGAGCCACGGCGGCGACGTTTCGCACCTAGTGCCGAGCGAAATTTTAAAATTTTTAAAAAAATGAGCTTGCAAGCGACTGAAATTTAGCCCGCAGGCGCAGCTAAATTTAAAATTTAAAACTGCACGAGAGATAAAATGAACAAGCAAATGGACGAGATAGAAAGACTGCGAACGTTTTTAAAAAGCGTGAGAGATGAATACAAAGCCTTAAATAAAATAGCCGAAGCGCAGGTCGTAAGCAGGCGCTGGGCGTCGGGTAGCTATATTAATTTAGAGCCCTTTTATTTCGAATATAACCGCTTCTCAAAAGGCAAAATTTTAAAAGCTAAACCGAAAAAGATTGCAAAAGCCTACGAATACGGCTTTGACGCGCAAGATCGCGTCGTTTTTGAAAGACAACATGACGGCAAAAAACATTTCTTTGAAAGCCTTTATTTTTGGGAGCGGGACGAAGTTTTAAAATATCATTTCGGTTGCTATAACAAAAGATGCGTAGGATGCTTCAATATAAAAAGATTTATCTATGAAAATGGCGAGCTAAAGTCCATCTACTCGGCCTTTGACAACAACGCCTATGGGATAGAAAATTTTACTTACGAAGGCGGCAAGCTCGCACAAAGACGGGAGTATGTAGAGCACCCTCGCGCAGGCAGAAGGAATGACGTAACAAACTATGAATTTGACGCAATGAGCGAGCTAAGCTTAATAACCGAAAATGGCTATGTGCGCTATCAAAAGCCCGATAAGGATATGAGCTATAAAAAGCTCTATGAGCTCGCCGCTCAAAGGCTGCTGCCCGCGATTAAAGAGACGATCAAAAAGCATGCGCCAGACTGCAAGCTCTACTGCATAAATTTAGCTTGCGACAATAGGAGTTTGCCGCCGATCATCGGATTCGGCTCGCAAGAACAGCGCGCGCAGTGGCTTGCACAAAAGGATGGTTGGCTTCTTTGGCTTGTTCCTGATTACGAGTTTCGAGCCGAGGTCGAAGTAGACTACGAAACGGCGAAAATTTTAGATCTTTTTAATCAAGAAACGCAGCTAAATGATAAATATGCGCAGGCTAAAAAGCTCATTTGGGAGTGCGTGAAGCAGCTCAAAGCAGGTCTTGGCGAATTTGCGCTCGATATGACGGAGGATTTTACGATCACGGCTACCGATTGCGATCTTGGCGATCTACGGAAAAATTTCAAAGCCATAAATCCCGAGCTTGCAAGCACGTATAAGGGCAAAATTTAAAATTTCATCGTCGCGATTTTATCATCGCGCGCAGCGTTTGCCCGCCCGCGCCGCTAGGCAACATACCCTATCTGCATAACGCTCTCTGCTCCTCAGCACATGCCCTATATCCGCCCGAAGTGCCGCCCTTTCCGTCTAGCGCCATACGCTTCGTATGGTACATGTCCTGCTCTGTATGATGATGCCTTACTTCGCCCGACGTGCCATTCTATCCGCACGGCGCGCCGTCTTTATAGACTGGCGTCCTGCTCCGCTCGGTATATGTCCGAAAGCGTAAAATTTACTCGCTCGTTGTTTATTCGGCGCATCCGTACGAGCGCTAAATTTAACCGCGAGTTGCGCCGCAAAAATCAAGAACCGAGCAAAAAAGCGCCAGATAAAATTTTACGCCGAAAAATAAAAATCGGCTCGCACAAGCTCGCGCAAAAGTCCGATTTTAAGGCGAAATTTAGCGCCAAAATATTTAAAAAAAGCCGCTATTTAGCTATAAGCTTGTAAAATAGCGCACAAATTTAAAGGCGAAAAATGTATGTAATATTCGAAGGTATCGACGGCGTGGGCAAAAGCACGCAGATAGCGCGGCTGGCGGCGGCTTTCCCGCAGGCGATCGTGACCAAGGAGCCCGGCGGCACGAAGCTCGGCGAGGCGGTACGAAGCCTCGTTTTGGGCGAGGATTTTAAGTGGTCGCGCGGTAGCGTAAATCTGCGCGAGGTCTGCGGCGAAATCTCAAAGCGCGCCGAGCTGCTTTTGTTCCTCGCAGACCGCGCCGAGCACTACGAGCGCGTGATAAAGGGCGGCGCGGACAGGCTCGTACTAAGCGATCGCGGCTTCATCTCGGGGCTCGCCTATGCGCTGGCAAACGACGAAAACGCAGATATTAGCGAGCTTATCGCGCTTAATAAATTTGCGCTTGGGGGCAAATTTGCAGATAAAATCGTGCTGTTTTCGGCGGACGAACAGCTCGTCAAAAAACGGCTTAAAACGCGCGCTAGCAGCGATATAATCGAGGCTCGCGGGCTGAGATACCTAATGCGCGTGCAGGAGCTGATGGCGCGAGCATGCGCGGCGTGCGGCGTTGAGACCCTGCAAATCGACGCCGCACAATCCGAAGAAGCGATCTGCGATCAGATAAGAAATTTTATACTTTCTTAAAATTTTAAGGCGTGGAATTTTGCCGCGGGAAAGAATTTCTGAGCCCTATCGTGAAATTTTAACTATGGAATTCCGCCGATAAATTTTTATCTTCGAATTTCGTTATGGAATTTTACAGGAGAGATTCTAGGTAAAATTTCATGGGCGAAATTTCTTTTATAATTTCGCGGCAAAATTTCACCACGGAATTCTGCCTTAAAATTTCGCCGCAGACTGAAAAGGCGCGGGATTTCATAAGCGAAATCTTGCACGGAATTTTAATCCACGGATTTGCGGGTGGAATTCCGCTTAAGCTTTAGATTGAAAGGATAATGATGAAGACGTTAAAGTTCGTTTTACGCAAGGTTTTTAAATTTATATTTCTGTTTTGGGTGGTCATAAGCTCGCTTTTCGGCACATATATGATCGCCGATAAATTTTTCGGTCGTACCGTCGTATCATGGGCGCTCATCCGTGATTTTAGCAGCGCTTCGCTAGATCTTAAGGATTTTAGCATTAGCGCCCGCTTAAGAGCTACCACTATCGGCGGACGATTATGGCGCGACGAGCGCGAGCCGAAGCCCGACTTCTCGGACGACAACTCCACCGGCGCCCCGTATGAACTAAATATAAAATTTGACCACGTGAGCGCGCCCGGGATCGTGCTGAAAAACATCAAACTCGAGCAGGTGCAAAGCGGACGCGTCGTTTTTGAAAAAGATGAGCTGGAGGTGCCGATAGAGATGGGCTATAGCGGTTACAAAAGCGGCGGATTAGAGATACCCGGTCTCGATTCTACGCATGTCGAACACAGACTGAGCACCGAAATATGCGTGTCTGGGAGCGTTTGCACAAACTTCGTGCATTATTTCTTGCCGTACAGACATGTAGAGGGCACAGCGGCTCTGCGGGGTATTTTTTAGCTGCGAAAGATTCGGCGTGAAATTTTAAAACATCAAATTTGCGGCGGCATGGTTTAATTTGGCGGAATAAACGAGCAGATTATCAATGCCCGCAACGCGGTGGTATGGTTTATTTATGTGGTGGAATATTTGCCAGGCAAAAATTTATACCCTATTCCGGTGCCGATAAATAAATCTGCTAACAAATCCTGCGAGGCTACAATCTATTAATATGATAAATTTGCAGTGCAGCGATTGGGTATAAAATTTTAAAATTACCGGTAAAAATATTATAATTCAAAAAGCGCATTACATATTATAAAATGCGCTTTGTTATCATTCGCTCTTTTATAATTTTCAGTATTTTTACTAGCAGTTTTAAAAACGCTTTGCAAAATTTAGAGCTAAATTAAAGCTCAAAATACGCCTGTTACGTATTTCTAGACCTATTCAAAATTTTATACTTCTTAAAAAATCAAAATTTCAAGCATTTAAAATTTATCCTAAATTTAAACTGCAATTTAATTAAACATTAAAAATCTTTGTATTATTATTTACCGCGTTAATAATCAATTCTATAATCATTAAGTAAGGAAATATGAATGTTTAGAAGATTCTCTCTCTCTCTCTATGCCTCGCTGCTCTTTTATGGCTCGCTTTACGCGGAAGACCAGGCAAATTCGCAAGAATTAGGAACCATCCAGGTAACGGGCAATGTCGATTCGCAAAGCGTAGCCGAGCAAAAGGTCGGCGAAACTAAAACTACCGCGCAGACTATCAAGAAGCAGCAGATCACCGATAGCAGAGACTTGGTGCGATACCAAACGGGTATCACGGCGGTCGAAACGGGTAGATTCGGTGCTAGCGGATATGCCGTTCGCGGCGTGGACGAAAACCGTGTGGCTATCACGGTGGACGGGCTTCGTCAAGCAGAGACTTTAAGCTCGCAAGGCTTTAAAGATCTCTTTGAGGGGTATGGAAATTTTAACAACACGAGAAACGGCGTAGAGATGGAAAACGTCAAAACGGCCAATATCACCAAAGGAGCCGACTCTATAAAAGCAGGAAGCGGCGCGCTCGGCGGATCGGTAATGTTTGAAACTAAAGACGCTAGGGATTTCTTGACGGAAAAGAATTACCATTTCGGCTTTAAGCAGGGCTATCAAAGCGTCGATAGTCAAAATTTTCACTCCTTTACCGGTGCGGCTAGATACGGCTGGTTTGATCTTTTAGTTATAAATACCGATAGGCACGGACATGAAAGAAAAAACTATTTCTACGACATATATGATAGTAAAGAGGATAAACTTCACATAGGTAAAACTCGCGAAAAAGCAGACCCATATACCATAACCAAAAAAAGCACGCTCGTAAAGGTGGGTTTTCAGCCGGGCGATAACCATAGATTGTCTATCGCGATAGATGACTCGAAGCAAAATTCTGACGGCGAGGATCTTTCTTATACGTTAAGAATGGGTAGCCGTCCAGATGCTCCGGAACGATATGGAAATAGGACAAACCACGATAGCTCTACCAGAAGAAACGTGCAGTTTAGCTACGAATATGTCGGAGATACTCCACTTTGGGACAGTGTCAAACTTTCGTATTCTTGGCAAAATATTAAGAACCGTGCAATAAATAAAGAGGGTTGCCAAGGCAATAGATGCCAGAATGTGCAAAATCCTTCTGGGATGCATCTAAATGAAAGCTCAAGCGGTTATGATATCGTAGATAAAAACAATAGACCCCTAAGCGTTGATCCGCGACCTGTCGAAGAAGGCGAAGAAATTATTAAAGATGGTTCGGGCAATATTCTAAATAGGGGCAGCGATTATAAAAAAAGGGATGGTGAAGGATATTATTTGGATTGTTCCAAAGTAAATTGTAATAAAAAATTCAAAGTATTAAAAGAAACATACGATGGAGATACTTGGGAGTATAATTACGAATTAGTGGAAAGAGAGATAGAAAAGCATACTCTTCCTGACGGCAGAGTTTACGGGACTATAAAAAGAGATCCGAGCGATATGGATACTATGACAAAGGCTTATAAGCTATTTCATTTAACTCCATATACCGATGGTTACAATTCCGTCCAATACACTGATAGGACTCTAGAAACTAAGACATTTCAGGTTAATCTAGATTTAGAAAAAGAATTTAGTCTATTTAATTTGATAGATAATTCTATATCATACGGCGGACTTTTGGATCAAACAGATAAATCTATGACTAATAAAGATGGATTTTACTCGGGTGATTCACAATGGTGGGATAATATACTATTCGGTAGAACTCCTGGAGGTGGCGTGCCAAACCCTAATTACCATATGAATGGTAGTCAAAGAAGCAATACCACTGCGGTGAGTACCTATCTGATCCCAGTGCAAACTACGACTGTAGCAAGCTATATCGGGGATGAAATTCAAATAACTAAATACGTAGGCTTCGATCTCGGTTATCGCTTAGATTTCGTAAACCATAAACCAAAATATACCGGCCATCCTGAAGTGCCAAGAGGCATCATAACCGGTCTATGGGTGCCATATCCTTATAATCCTTACGATGGAGTGCATGGCTATTACACTCCTTACGGGGAACAAAATTATCAGGAAAATTTAAAATTCCTACTAAGAGAAAAGCAATACAACAGCAGCTCATATAAACTAGGTCTAAATTTAGACCCACTGGATTGGATGAGGATACAGCTAAAAAGCTCTAAGGGTTTCCGCGCTCCGACATCGGATGAGGCGTATATGACTTTTAAGCATCCTGATTTTTCGATCCGTCCTAATATATTTTTAGAACCAGAAATCGCAAGGACGAAAGAGATTGCTCTTACCTTTTATAGCGAGAGAAGCCGCATAACTTTTGATGTTTTTAAGACGGATTATAAAAATTTTATCGATCTTGAATTTTTGGGAAATTTACAAGTCGTAGATCAGCAGATACCGTATCCGTTTTATCAAAATGTAAACCGAGATAGCGCCAAAGTACATGGATTTGAGATAAATACCCATCTGGAGCTCGGCGATGTATCGGAAAGCTTAGAGGGATTTAGGCTGGGATATAAATACAGCAGACAAAAAGGCAGAATGTCGTGCGCCAGCAACGGCTCAAACGCCAATGATTCAAACTCCGGATGCAGTAGGGGCGAAGAGGTACCGATGAATGCGATCCAACCGCCTACTTCCGTTTATAATATCGGCTATTCTACGCCCGGCGACAAATATGGCATTGATCTTTTCATCACCGACGTAGGAGCCAAGAAGCGCAAAGATACCTACAATATGTATTGGAAAAGTCAAATCGAAAGAACGGATCCGTATTGGGGGCATATCGATGCTTCTATAGTAAACGGGGAGCCCGTAACCGATAATACCAAAGGTTGGCGAAGCAGTGATTATACGGTAGTGGACGTTATTGCTTATGCAAAGCCGCAAAAAAATTTTAACTTTAGTCTAGGCGTTTACAACCTAACCAATACCAAATATATCACTTGGGATAGCGCGCGCTCGATCAGGGCTTTCGGAACGGTCAATATGATCGATCAAGCGACGGGTGCGGGCATCGGCAGGTTTTACGCGCCACGCAGAAATTTTAGATTTAACTGGGAGGTAACGTTTTAGTTCTTGGTGTGTTTCGATCCAAAATTTAAAACGAATTTCGAATCCAGGGCTCAAGTTGATCAAATCGAGCCCTGGATTGCAATTTATGCTTTAAATTTATCCAATGAGCCTTTGCAACGCAAGAGCAAGATCTCTTCGTATTTTTGGCATTTCGATAAAATTTTTAGCGATATAATTTTCGCCGAACGGTAACATTTTGCGCGCGCATTAAATTTGTATATCGCTGCTTTCGTTTATGCGGTTTTGGCTCAGAACCTACCGCCGTACGGTATAAATTTTATATTTCTATCGATAAAGCCTTTTTTACTAAGGTCAAAGGCAAACTTTCATATCACATAAATTTGCTCGCCGTATGATCCTAATAAAGACGAGTTAGAAGCACCGAAGACATTTGACAACCGCACGCAAAAACTACAATAGCTGGACGAGACCTACGATAAGGCGCACAAGACGATGCTTAAGACAAATGTTTTTTATTTATGCTTTAATACGCGGAAAAATAAAGACGAATTAGCCTCTATTTTTCTCGATTTCATATAAAATTTTGATTTTTTTACAAGCTCTTTGTAAGATACAGAACCCCAAGGCGATATATAATAAAATGGACAACTTACTAATACCGTAAAACCATATGGGAAACGTTACGATTAAAAAGGCTATTAATATAAAATCCCAAATTATAGCTAGAGCCTGTTTCGCTCTCATATAATTTGAATGCTTAGCTAAAATCGAAATATGCGTTATGCTGGGCGACTCAGGGGAAAGATAACAATACGTTACCTCGACTATATCGCTGTTATCAGCAAACCATTGATCGGGATAGTCGAAAAATCTTATTCCTTTTACCTCAAATGTTATATACAGTCCGTCTCGCCCCCAGTCTATTTCTAAGTTTTCCATCTTGCCGATAATTGTGAAAAATTTCAATTTGCTTGAAGCTTTCTTTTTTAAATGCCACATTATTTTCCTCCAAATTTCGGTAAAATTTCGTAAAATCCACGCTACTTTCTGTGGCGTTCGCGCTAAAATTTTAATTTTTGCACACCCGTGTCAAGATAGGCGAGAAGCCCCATTAAAATAGATATTAACGATACGCAATCATAGAAATTCGCTAAAACCGAGCGAGCCCCTTTTTCGCGAACGCAAAGTATATCGCAAACACGGCAAAAACAAAGCCAAATGCGATTACTATATGCAGCACCTGAATTATCCGATACAGCACATATAGCACAAAGTCTTAAGCATCTGGGCGTGGCCGTACTTTTAAAGCCGCAAGCACACCCAAATACCTATCTTTGCGAAATGTACGCGCACGCGATCACTCTCGTTTAGAATTAAAGGCTTCACAGCGTATGCGAAAACGCACGCCCTTAATCTCAAAAAGCACGAATGTGTCGATACTTTTCGCAATATATGGACGTTCAAATTTTCGATTCTGCCCGTGATTTTGCTTTTAGCTTCAGATTTTGGCAGGAGGTTCATATCTATAGTCCGTGCGCCAAATTCGCCCACCGAAAAGTACGGCGGATTAAAATGCATAGAATTGTAAAGTTGAGCTTACTTACGATAATGTTTAAAGTTCCGTCCTGCGCGAGTTAAATTTTATATAATTTTAAAATCGAGCCAAACCCGAGCATACATTCGATCCCAAAGATTTTTTATGAAATTTCAAAAATTTTAAATCGCTGCTTTCAACTAAAATTTTTAAATTTCCGAATTCTCACACGCCATAGAAATTCAAATTTCGCAAATTTAAAAATTTGAATCGGATGTGCAAATTCGGCACAAATTAAAACTCTGTAAATTTTAAATTTTGCTCGAATGTAGCGCAAATTTCAAACGTTAAATCTAAAATGCATTACGTCGCCGTCTTGCACGACGTAATCCTTGCCCTCAAGGCGCATCTTGCCCGCTTCTTTCGCCCTGCTCTCGCCGCCGTACGCGATAAAATCATCAAATCCGATCACCTCGGCTCTGATAAATCCGCGCTCAAAGTCGTTGTGGATCACACTCGCGGCCTTCGGAGCCTTCCAGCCCTTCGTGATCGTCCACGCGCGCACCTCCATCTCGCCGGCGGTAAAGTAGCTGATGAGGCTGAGCTTCGTAAAGCAGCGCTTAATGATGAGCTCCAGCCCGCTTTGCTGCACGCCCAGGCTCTGCAGCATCTCGTGCGTCTCCTCGTCGCTTAAGCCTATGAGTTCCTCTTCGATCTTGGCGCAGAGCTTGATTACCTCGGCGCCGCGGGCATTTGCGTATTCTCTTACGCGCGCGACATATTCGTTATCCTGCGCGATGCCGTCTTCGTCCACATTGGCGCCGTAGATTACATCTTTGGCGCTAAGCAGGCGCAGCTCGCGATTTAAAGCGATGTAGCTTTCATCCTCTTTGAGCGCAAAATTTGAAGCGGGCTTGCCGTCGTTTAGATGCGCTAAAAGCTCGTTTGCTACGGCTAGCGCCTCTTTAGCGCCCTTTTGATTTGCTTTGGCTTCCTTGCCGAGACGCTCGATCTTGCGTCCAAGCTGCTCGATGTCCGCTAAAATAAGCTCGGTTTCGATGATCTCGATGTCGCGGATAGGATCGACGCAGCCTTCGACGTGGGTTATGTCGCCGCTTTCGAAGCAACGCACGATATGAAGGATGATCTCGCACTCGCGGATATTTGAAAGAAATTTATTCCCCAGCCCCTCGCCCTTGCTAGCTCCGCGCACGAGGCCCGCGATATCGACGAACTCGATGGTCGAATGCACGATGCGACCCGGCTTAACGATCTGTGCTAGCTTTGCTAGCCTGGCATCTGGCACAGGTACGACCGCTTTGTTGGGCTCGATCGTGCAGAATGGATAGTTCTGCGCCTGCGCGTTTTGCGCGCCGCTAAGAGCGTTAAAAGTGGTGGATTTACCGACGTTCGGAAGCCCTACGATCCCTACTGACAGCCCCATCTACGCGTCCTTTAGCTCTTTGGCTAGAGCCTGCAAGAAATATAAGTTTGCTCTCACGCCCGCGCCAGTCGCGCCCGCTGCGTAATAGCCCCACGCCTTTTCCAGATACGCAGGCCCTGCGATATCAAGGTGCAGCCACTTGTCTTTATACTCGTCTTTTATAAATTTATCCAAAAACAGCCCCGCTGTTATCGCGCCGCCGTATCTGCTGGAAGCGCAGTTGGAGACGTCCGCGATACTGCTTTTGATTAGCTCGCGCAGATAATCGTTAAATTCCAAAATGCTAAATAGCTCGCCGCTTGATCCGCTAAGATCTTTAAATTTATGCTTTAGCTCCTCGCTATTTCCCATTATGCCGCTAGTGTATTCGCCCAAGCCCACGACGCAAGCGCCGGTTAGCGTCGCCATATCGATTAGCAGATCGGGGGCAAGATCCTGCGCGTAGCTTAGGCAGTCGGCAAGCACGAGCCGCCCCTCCGCGTCGGTGTTTCGCACCTCGATACTTACGCCGCTGCGACTAAGTAGCACGTCGTCGGGTTTATATGAATCACCGCCGATCATATTTTCAGTAGCGCCGATAACCGCGTGTATCTCAAACGGTAGCTCAAGCTCGGCAGCGCCCTTGATGATACCCATCGCAGCAAGCGCGCCGCTTTTGTCGCTTTTCATCGTAAGCATATAATCGGCAGGCTTGAGGCTTAGCCCGCCGCTGTCGTAAGTAAGCCCTTTGCCCACGAAAACGATGCGCTTTAGGCAGCGCTGCGGCTTATAGATCAGATGGATGAGGCGCGGCGGATGAGCGCTGGAGCGATTTACCGCCAAAAACGCATTCATATTCTGCTCGCGCAAAAAGTCCTCGTCGTAAATTTTAACGCTCACGTCGTCGTAGTTCGAGGCTAAAATTTCAGCCTCGCTCGCCATCTTTTCGGGCGTGTAAATTTCAGGGATCTCATTGACGCCGTCGCGCGCGAAATTTGCGGCGTTTGCCATTACGATGCCCTGCTGCACGCCATAGTTCATCTTTTGCACGTCGGGGCTACTGCCGCCGTACTCCTGCGTCGAGATTAAAATTTCATTCAAGCCGGAGCTTTTTTTATCGCTTTTGTATTTGTTAAACTCATAGCCGCCCAAAAGCACGCCCTCGACCATCGCCATCGTGCTTCTGCGGTCGCAGCCGCATTTGTAAAAGGCGATTTTAAAATTTTTGATCGCGTAGCCCTTAAGCGCGTTGTATGCACTCGCAAGTGCTGTGCGGACGCGGTCATATTCTAACGCCTTGACGCCGACGTACAGCCGTCCACTCTCGGCAAGAAATAGATTGCCCTCCCCTTTGTAATTAAAAAGCGCAAACTTATCCGCGTCTTTAATAAATTCGTGATTTAAATTTTTATCTACAACCAAAATAACTTCAAAATCCGCCTCTATCTCGTTAATTTTACGATCTAGCAGTTTTACTTTCATCTCGTTCCTTTCGTGAGTTCATAAAGTGATTTTCCATACGTTTAAATAACCTAAAAAATAGATATAAAATTCCGCCTATGATAGGTATCGCAAAATACCAGTGTTGCTCAATTAGCCGCAGCCCGCTCCAGATCTCCTCACCGAAATACCACGCTAAAACCATCGTCGCACCCGACCAGCACCAAGCGCTAAAAAGATTGATAATCGCAAATTTCTTTGCGCTGTAGCGAGTGATGCCGATACTCATAGGGATGATGACGCGGAAGCCATACATATAGCGCTGCATTAAAATTATCGGCCAGCCGTAGCGTTGCAAAAGTAGGTGTGCAATCGCAAATTTTCGGCGCTGTGCCGCGAGCTTTTTACTGATATATTTTTTGTTGTAGCGACCGATATAAAAATAAAACTGATCGCCACAAAATGCCCCAAGGCCCGCGACAAAGATACCTAGCGGCAAATTTATGTGCCCCTCGTGCGCCATTATGCCGCCTAAAATCAGCGCGATTTCGCCTTCTAAAATACACCAAACGAAAAGCACGATATAGGCGTATTGGTGGTATTGTTGTAATAAATTTTTAAGTAGCTCTTCCAAATTACGCCTCTAAAACGCAATAAACGTTTGTGCGGCGCGAAAATTCGCCTAGATCGTTTAACTCGCGCAAATTTAATAAAAAGCACGCCTCGACGCATTTAGCCTGCGTCTGCGCGATGAGATCTAATGCCGCTCGTGCGGTGCCTCCGGTGGCTATTAGATCATCAATTAACAGCACCTTGGCATCTTGCACGCCGGAGAATGCATCCACGTGCATCTCGACCTGATCGAAGCCATATTCAAGGCTGTATTTTTGCGAAATCGTGATATAAGGGAGCTTCTTTGGCTTTCTAATCGGCACAAAAGCGACCCTCAACCTCGCAGCAAGTGCCGCTGCAAAAATAAATCCGCGACTTTCTATGCCTACTATGTAATCAAGTCCGTAATCAGCGTAGCGCTCGGCTAGATGATCAAGCAGGAAATTAAACGCCTCGCGATCGCCTACGAGCGTCGTGATATCGTAAAACAAAATACCGGGCTTTGGGAAGTCGCGCACGGTGCGGATCGAGCGAAATAAATAGCTTTTTTGCTCGCTGCTTAGGCTTTTCATAGCTTACCTCTTTTCAATCTTGCGTTTTGGATTTTTAAGCTGCAGTTTTCGCTCTCCTCATTTTGCAGGGCCTCAATGCCGAAGCGAAGGGCAGTTTTAAGCTTTTCGTTATCGCTTTTAAGCTTTGAAATTCTTTCTTCACTCTTGTGGAGCAAAGCATAAATTTTAGAATTTTTTCGGATCGATAGAATAAGTAGCGCTGCAAAAAATAGCGCTAAAACGCCTAATGCTATGCTCATTGCTCGCCTCCTTCATTTTGATTTACAAAGCGCATAGTATCGGAGGTTGCGCTAAAATAGGCAGAATTTATGCTCCTAAAATACGCGTTAGAAAGATTTGCTCCCTTTAAATTTACGCTCGCAATAGCAAAATTCGCATCTGTTAAACCCGCACTAGCGCAATTTATATTTTCTGGCTTAACGTTCATGCAGAAGGAATTTGTAACCTTGGAATTCATAATTGTGGGGTTCAAACTGACAAAATCTTTGCGGCTAGCTTTTTGAGCAAAATTTTTTTCACAAACATTCTCGCGCGTAAAATTTAACGTAGAATTTGCGCTAGTGGAATTTTTACCCAATGGATTTTTCCCATCAAAGATTATCTTTGCATGCGTAGAATTTAAATCTATATGACGTGCACCGCAAAAGCCTATCAAGGAATTCTCGCCGGTAAAGAAGGAATTTTTATCGTTAAAGCTCCGCGCAAAATTTGACGCGGAATCCGTGCCGATGGGATTTTTGTCGGAAGGATTTTTACCACCGAAGCTTAATTTGGAATTTCGTCCGTTTAAATTAGCGCCACAGCTTTGTTCCGCAAAATTTTGAGCGGAGTTCTGCGTGAAATTCTCCCCATCAAATCCATGCGTAAAATTCGCACTACCGCAAGCGCCTAGCTTTGCAACACGCTTAATGTGCCTACCGCCCGCGAAATCAGTGCTAAAAAACGCTCTAATCATATCTTCAATCACTAGCGCGCCCATTAATCGCTCGCCGAAGGCTAGGACGTTGGCGTCGTTGTGCTCTCTGGCTAATCTAGCGCTAGTCGCGTCATGACACAGCGCGCAGCGGATGTGAGCGTGGCGATTTGCGGCGATGCTGATACCGATGCCCGTACCGCAAATCAAAACGCCGTAAATGCCGTAGTCGGTGGAATTTAAAATTTTATCTTTGCTCGCATTAGGGCTTACGGCTGCATTTACGCAGGTAGTCATGCTTTCGCTAGCGTTAAAATTTTGACGACTAGCGTTTTTAACAGCGTTAAAATTTTTATCTTTCTCGCCGTGCTGCGCGGTAGCGTTAAAATTTCCGCAGCCGTTTATACTTACGACAAAATTTTCGTCACCACTTGCTTCGTAATTTTCCGCGGCTGCAGCGGAATTTTTGCTGCTATTTTCTTTAAAATTTTCACTTCGCGCGCAGGCTTCACATTCGGCTAAAATTTTATCCGCCAACGTGCCCGCAAAATCGGGATAGTCCACGCTCGCTTCGGCACTATACGTGCCAAGGTCGACCGCTTCGTAACCTAAAGCGGCGAGCGCTTTTTTGGCTTGCTCTTTGGCGCGAAAGCCCGCATGATCGCTCGCTATGAAAATTTTATTTATTTGCATTACCGCTCCTTATTTTTGCTCATAGATTAGACTTTCATCGTTTTGCAAGGTATCGACGAAGCGCCCGATTCGCTCCCAGCGGATCTTGCGATCGGCATCGATACTAAAATATGTAAACCACGGCTTGCCGACGATCAGACGATAAGGTACCGGACCCCAGAAGCGGCTATCGGCGGAATTATTTCGATTATCGCCTATCATAAAATACTCATCCTGCGGCACTTTGATGTAAAAGGCATTGAAGCTTATCCCTGCAGCTTCGAAGCTGTGAGGAATTTCGCTTAGACTAATGGGCTTCATAGAAAGCTCACCCTTCTCAAGTGCGATTTTGACATTTGTTAGCATTGAGTTTCTAGCATTAGGGTCGTAGTGAATGCCCTTAAATTTATACGGCTCTTTGACATATTTTTCGCCACCTAAAATCACAATATCGCGAGCATCATAGTTTGCGGCAATGAACTCGTCCCCTTCATGCGGACGAAGGTAAAAATTATTCAGATCAAATATCACCTCGTCGCCGCCTACGGCAAAATTTCGCTTTACAAAGTGCATTTTTTCATTAAGCGGGTAGCGGAAAACCACGATGTCGCCGCGCTTCGGACCCTCGCCGCGGATGATATGTCCATCTCCGTCGCTATCAGGAGCTACCTGCCACTCTACAAATGGAATATGCGGGGTCGGGATGCCGTAGCTAAATTTTTTAACGAATAAAAAATCGCCCTCCAAAAGCGTAGTGCGCATCGATCCGCTGGGGATCACGAAGGCTTGCGCCACAAAAAGAATGACGAATAAAACGACGATGACCGTCCCCGTCCAACTCGATAAAAAGTGATAAATTTTGCTTAGTATTCTCATTTAGACTCTTTGCCTTAAGCGATTTTTCGCCGATTTTATCGTATTGCTCAAAAGCATCGCAATCGTCATCGGCCCCACGCCTCCGGGCACGGGTGTGATGAACGAGCACTTAGGCGCGACTGCTTCAAAATCGACGTCGCCCCTCAGCTTACCGTCCTCGCCGCGATTGATCCCCACATCGATCACCACCGCGCCTTGTTTTACCATATCGGCGCCCACAAAATGCGCCTTGCCGACCGCGGCAACCAAAATGTCGGCGTCTGCGCAAAGCTGCTTTAAATCTTTCGTCTTACTATGAGCGATAGTGACGGTGGCGTCGGCATTTAACAGCAGGCTCGCCATCGGCTTTCCGACGATGTTGCTACGACCCAGCACGACGGCATTTTTGCCCGCGATCTGCACGCCGTATTCCTCAAGCAGGCGCATCACGCCAAGCGGAGTGCAAGGCACAAAACCGTCCGAAAGCCCGCTAGTAAGCTTGCCTACGTTTATCGCACTAAATCCGTCCACGTCCTTTTGCGGGCTTATTTTTTCTAAAATTTTATTCGTATCAATGTGCTTTGGAAGCGGCAACTGCACCAAGATGCCGTCGATACTTTCGTCCTCGTTTAAATTTTCTATCAGTTCTAAAAGCGCCGCCTCGCTCACGTCGGAGCTCAAGCGGTGCGCTACAGAGCGGATCCCACAGGCGGCGCAGGCTTTTTCCTTGCTCGCGACATAGGTCTTGCTAGCCGCGTCCTC
This sequence comes from uncultured Campylobacter sp., assembly GCA_937990735.1. GTDB lineage: Bacteria > Campylobacterota > Campylobacteria > Campylobacterales > Campylobacteraceae > Campylobacter_B. The sequence goes on from CALKQT010000022.1 coordinate 29,103, forward strand.
GCCTACCAAAATCACTGCGAGCGCGGGCTCTACGCCCTTTGCGGCAAGGTTTGAAGCGACCGATTTGATCTCCTCTTTTACCTTCGCGCTTATGCTTTTGCCGTCGATTAAAGTCATTTAAAGCCTTTTTGAGAAATAGGGAATGTTACCCTAAAATTTATAAAATTTAGATTTATTTCGCGGATTTTACGGGAATTTTAAAGAGATTTTTAAATGAAATTTCGCAGCTTTAGACTAACGAAATCTTACGTTAAATAGAATTTTAAAATAGCAAAATTTAAAACCGGCGGAATTTAAACTAAGCAAAATTCCGCCTATTGAGCTATGAATTTACGGAGCTTATCGGAGCTGAGATTTCATAACGGGGTGAATTCCTTGGCGCTGTTGAGCCTTTCTTACGGCATCCATACAACCACCGGTAGAGCAGCCTTGAGCAGGTTGCATCATAGGCTCTTTTTTAGGCTCTTGCTTGTGCGCTTGGCAGCCCGCTAGTATCGTTGCTGCAGCGACACATAAAATAAAATTTTTCATTTTGCTCATTTCTTTAAAATTTTATAAAATTTTAACTGCGATTTCTAAACCGCTTACTCGTTGCGCAGCGTTTGCAACACGTCGATCTGCGTGGCTTTTTTGGCCGGGTACCATGACGATAGCGCCACGATAAGCACCGCGCCGATTAAAATCATCGCCAAATCGCCTAGCGAGAGCTCCATCGGCAGCTTCGAGCTTCCGTAAACGTCGGCCGGTAGATTTACGATGTCGAAGCTTCCGAGCAGCCACACGCCGAATAGGCCCAAAATGAGCCCGAATGTGATGCCGCCACCGCCGATCGTGGCTCCGAGCGCAAAAAAGGTTCTTTTAACCTCTTTTTTGCTGGCTCCCAAGCTAAGTAAAAGCGCGATCTCTTGGCGACGGTTCATCACGGTCATCAGAAGCGAGCTTACGATATTTAGGCTTGCGACTAGGATTATTAGCATCAGCACGATGAAAAGCGCGCGCTTTTCAAGCGCAAGGGCGCTGAAAAAATTGCCGTTTTGCTGCCACCAGCCCACGGCGCTAGCGCCTCCTGGAAGGCTTTTTTTAATGCGCTCCAGATCCTTAAACGGATCGTTTGAAAAAACATGCACGCCGTCAAATGTCCCCTCGTCGTAGCCCAAAATTTTGGCTAGATCGCTCGCGTCTGCGTAGGAATACGCCTTGTCGTAGGCGATCAGCCCGGAGCTGAATTCCGCGCGCACTTCAAAGCGCTTCATCTTAGGGATCAGCGCAAAGCCGCCGGGGTCGCTCTTCGTAAAGATCATCGTGATCTTCTCGCCCGTATCCAGCATAAACTCATCCTTGATCCCGCGCCCTATCATAATGCCGTAGTCCGTTAGATTGGCGTCTTTGGCGCCTGCTGCGACGACGGAGTTGATGCGCTTTTCGTCGTTTAAATTTACGCCAAAAATCAGCCCGCCCTCGAGCTTCTCGCCGCTTTTAGCGATGACTTGCGAGCTGATGTAAGGGCTAAAGATCAGATCGGGGAAGTCCGCCCGCAGTCCCTCCACGTCGTCTTTTGAAATGCCACCGCGAAAATGGCTGTGGATCGTGATCGGGTAATTCATCGTAAAAAGCTTGCGCTCGAATTCTTTATCAAAGCCGTTCATTATCGCCATCGCGACGATCAGCACCGTAAGCCCCACGCCGACGCCCAAGAACGCAAGCAGCGCCGAAAGCGTAATGAAGGGCTGAGAGCGGTCGAATCTGAGATATTTGAATAATAAATACTTTACCAAAAAGCCGTCCTTGTAAAATTTCACATAAAATTTAGCGTTAAATTCTATGTGAAATTTTAAGTATTTAGGAATTTTAAAATTTCAAAAATGGGTTCCGCGCCTTCAAAATATGAAAGCTCCGGCGGGTTTTGAAAATTTAAAATCGCGCCGAAATCTATTTACACGCAATGAAATTCGCCCCCCAAGAGATATCGGATACGGTAAATCAAACAGATCGTCTTGCCGAGACTTCAGAATTCTAAACTCAAATTATAAATTTTAAAATTTCAAACGCCTCAAAATTTTAAAATTTTAGAAATTTAAAACTTTTTTAGAATTTTGAAATTCTTAAAATTTAAAGGCGGAGTCTGCTTGCAATCTCGTCCGCAGTCGCATAAATTTAAAATTTCAAATGCCGCGCAGTGTCCTAGCCGCGCACTAAATTTAAGTATCACGCGCTGATTGGCTTGCGTTTTGCCGCACGGTGCGCCGCAACAGTGCTGCGAAAACAAGTAGCCAAAGACACCAAATGCGCTTTGAAATTTTAAAATTTCAAAACCAAAATTCCGCCCCATCGCGCAGCTTTGCGCACCGTTCGTGCCGCCTCGCGAACAAGCTCTTTTAAAATTTCTGTCCACGCCGCCTCGCGATCAAATTTCCCTTTAAAATTTTATGACGTTTCGCCTGCGACCGATCCGCCAAATACAAAAGCAAGGTCGAAAAGCACCAATTACGCAATGCTCGCAATCAAGATCACCGATCGCGCGATACTTACGACCGATCGCCGCGCCTACCTTGCAAAGCCGCCTTTTTTCGGACCGCCCTTGCCGTGGCAGTCTTTGTATTTTTTGCCGCTGCCGCAAGGGCAAGGATCGTTTCGCTTAGGCTTTTTGTCGCCAAACTCATCGGGACCCTTTAGCTGCGCCTCATTCGTGCTTGCAGCGGCGAGTTCTTTGGCGTTTGAGCTCTCCATACGCTCCTGCATCGCACGCTGCTCGGCTTCGATCTCCTCCCTAGATTTAAATTGGATCGAATGAAGCAAGCGGATGCTATCGGATTTGAGGCGCATTACAAGCTCCATAAAAAGATTGTAGCTCTCCTTTTTATACTCCGTAAGCGGGTCTTTGTGGTTGTAGCCGCGAAGTCCGATGCCCGCTTTTAGGATATCCATCTGATACAGATGCTCCCGCCAGTCGCGATCGACGATCTGCAAATAAAGCATCTTTTCGATACTTTTGCGCTGCTGCGGATCGATCGGCGCCATCTTGTTTTCATACGAAACGGCAAGCGCGCCGATGATCTTTTCTTTCAGCTCTTTGAAATCATCGACCTTTTCAAGCTCGCTGTTTTCGAGCACCTCGCCCGTTTCTTGAGCAATTTTAGCAACGATCGGGAATTTATCGACCTCTTTGATATTTGCGCCGTCGAAAATTTCAAGCTCCTCAAGCACGCTAGAGATGTACTCCTCGCGGTTTTGAATGATTTTATCTTTCAGATCGTAGTCGGGATCCAAAAGCTCGTTGCGATATTTATAGATCGTCTTGCGCTGCTCGTTTGCGACGTCGTCGTATTCTAGGATGTTTTTACGCGCTTCAAAATGCAAGCTCTCGACCTTTTTCTGCGCGTTCTCTACTGCGCGCGAAACCATGCCTGATTCAATATGCTCGCCATCTTTTAGCCCTAAGCGATCCATGATATTTTTGATCTTGTCGCTGCCAAAAATTCTAAGCAGATTATCCTCCAAGCTTAAGAAAAACCTACTCTCGCCCGGATCACCTTGGCGCCCGCTTCGTCCGCGGAGCTGATTATCGATACGGCGACTTTCGTGGCGCTCAGTACCTAAAATATACAGCCCGCCCAAAGCGCGCACTTCATCGTCTATGCGGATATCCACGCCGCGTCCCGCCATATTCGTAGCGATCGTTACGGCACCCTTTACGCCCGCGTCTTTGATGATCTGCGCCTCGCGCTCGTGATTTTTGGCGTTTAGCACGGAGTGCGCGATGTTTTCTTTGACTAAAAGCTCGTGCAGCTTCTCACTTTTTTCGATCGACGCCGTACCCACGAGCACGGGCTGGCCTTTGGAATTTAGCCGCTTGATCTCGCTAATGACGGCGTCAAATTTCTCGCGCTCGGTCTTGTAGATAAGATCGTTTTGATCCTTTCTGATGACCGGCACGTTCGTAGGGATAGAGACTACTTCGAGTTTGTAAATTTGAGAAAATTCCGTTGCTTCCGTCTGCGCCGTACCCGTCATACCGGCGAGTTTTTCGTAAAGGCGGAAGTAGTTTTGAAAGGTAATGTCGGCAAGAGTTTGGCTCTCCTCTTGGATCTGCACGCCCTCCTTTGCTTCAAGAGCCTGGTGCAAGCCTTCGCTAAATCTGCGACCCTCGCTAAGACGACCCGTAAATTCATCTACGATTATGACCTGCCCGTCGCGCACGACGTAGTGCACGTCCTTTTCAAATAGATAATTTGCCTTAAGTGCTTGATCAAGGTAGTGGCTAAGCACTGCATTTTCAAGGCTATAGAGGTTATCGACGCCAAATAGCTTCTCAGCTTTTGAGATTCCTGCCTCTGTAATCAAAACGGCGCGGTTCTTCTCATCTACGGTAAAATCACCCGTCGCCTTGCCTTTTGGATCTGCAGGCGCCTCGCCGCGGATCATTTGGCGAGCTACTTCGTTTGCCTTAATATAGCCGTCTAAAGTGCGGTTCGTAGGACCTGAAATGATAAGTGGCGTTCGTGCTTCGTCGATCAGGATGCTATCTACTTCATCGACGATTACGAAATGATGCCCACGCTGCACCTTGTCCTCGGCGCTAAATTTCATATTATCGCGCAGATAGTCAAAGCCGAACTCGTTGTTCGTGCCGTAGGTGATGTCGCACGCGTATGCAGCCTTGCGCTTGGCGTCATCGTATTCGCCGCCTACGATCACACCGGTGCTAAGCCCTAAAAATTCATATAGTTCGCCCATCTGCTCGGCATCGCGCTTAGCTAGGTAGTCGTTTACGGTTACGACGTGAACGCCCTTGCCCTCCATCGCATTTAGCACTACCGCCAAGGTCGCTACGAGGGTCTTTCCTTCGCCCGTTTTCATCTCGGCAATCGCGCCGTCGTTTAGCACCAAACCGCCTATTAGCTGAACGTCGAAGTGGCGCATATTTAGCACTCTTTTGCCCGCCTCTCGTACGATAGCAAACACTTCGTTAAGCACGTCATCCGTGCTCTTTTCGCCTGCGCGAACTTGCGCTCTTAACGCTTCAAATTCCGCCTTAAGTGTCGCATCGTCCATCGCCGCGTAGTTTTCTTCAAGCGCACTGATCTGCGCCGCGCGCTTGGCGTATTGTTTGACGATCCTATCGTTTTTAGTACCGAAAATCCCGTGGATGACCTTTTTAAACATCTCAAACCTTAGTTTTAAAATTTTAACCGCGCATATTAACATATTTTTAGTTTCTATTTAATTAAATCCTAGAAAAACGGCTATAATACGCGCAAATTTTCAAAAATAAAGGCAAAATTTATGAAAAAAACTCTTATTTCTTTAGCGGCAAGCTGCATTTTTGCATTCGCAAGCGGGATAGAATTCGATACGCTGAGCGCAAATTTTTCGCAAACCGTGCAGAGCGACGATGCGAAAATCAGCTACGGCGGCGATTTTAGCGCCACGAAAGAGCACGCCGTGTGGCATTACAAGACCCCTGCGATAAAAAATATATTTTTTAGTTTCACAAAGGTCGTCGTAATCGAGCCCGAACTTGAGCAAGCTATCATCACGAATATCAAAGAAACCCCGAATTTAACGGCGATCTTAGCTAACGCAAAACCCAATAAAAACGGCATTTATGAGGCGAGCTTCGACGACGTGAAATATCTAATCGAGCTAAAAGGTGATCTGCCGAACAAGATCAGCTACACCGACAAAATGGACAATAAAGTCGTCATTAATCTAAGCAACGTCCGCAAAAACGCGCCGGTAAACGAGGCGATCTTTAAGCCCATAATCCCGAAAAACTACGACATCATCACGCAGTAGGCGCGCGTGAGGCTACTTTTCGTCTGTCACGGCAATATCTGCCGTTCGCCGATGGCGCAATTCGTGATGCAAAATTTTATTAATCAAAGCGGCCTAAGTGCGCGCGTGAGCGTAGATTCTGCGGCGACGCACACCGACGAAATCGGCTCGCCGCCCTATTACGAGACGCAGCGCGTGTTAAAAGAGCAAAAGGTGCCGCTCGTAGCGCATCGCGCCGTGCAGGTCACGCCCGCAGACTACGAGCGCTACGATCTCATTCTTTGTATGGATGATGAAAATATGCGCTCGCTGGGGCGAATTTTTCGCGGCAAGGATATGGCTAAGGTAAAATTTCTTTTGGAATTTGAAGAGGGGAATTTTGCAGACTGCGATGCGCTAAATTTTAAAGGCGCGACAGCTCAGCCAAATTTCGGCGCCGCATCGCAGCAAACCGCCTTAAATTTAAAAGGCGCCGATTCAAATTTAACCCATCCCCAACGCCTACAAATCGCCGATCCATACTACACGCGCGATTTTGAGCGCTGCTACGCAGATATCAAGCGCGGCTGCGAGGGGCTCTTGCGATACATTAAAAATTCAGACGGAATTTGCTAAAATCCGCGATTAAATTTTAACGTCTTTAAAGAGGCGCGGCTTAAAGCGATAATTCAAGGAAAAATATGTTTAGGCTTTTGATCGTTCCATATCTGATAATTGAGGCATTTACGACCTATTATTTCGTAAGCGCAAACGGATTTGCGGCGTATGCGGTGGAGATCGTAATAAGCGCGATTTTAGGCGGTTACGTCGTAGCAAACCGCTCGTGGATGGGCTTTTTTAATCTAATGAAAATCTCGCCGAAAGAAATTTTAAGCGGCGTGGGCTTCGTCGTAGGCGGCGTTTTTCTCATTGCGCCTGGCATTTTCGGCGATATTTTAGGCGTTTGCATAATCACTGCGTCGTTTTACTGCGTCACCAGCGACGTGCCTAAATTTAACGCTAGCGGCGAAAATTCTGAAAAAAGAGAGCGAAGATTCTGGCGACGCAGCCACGCAAGCGACGACGTAATCGACGTTGAGGTGATCGAAGAGAACGAAATCGAGATTCGAAAAAGTATAGGAGAGAAAAAATGAAAAATTTGATCATCGCTACTCGCGGCAGCGTGCTTGCGCTGTGGCAGAGCGAACATATCGCATCGCTACTTAATGCCCGCGGCGTCCAAGCGCAGCTAAAAAGCATGAAAACCAAAGGCGATAAAATTTTGGACACGCCGCTTGCAAAGATCGGCGGCAAGGGGCTTTTTACGAAGGAGCTTGAGGAGAGCATGCTTCGCGGCGAAGCACACATCGCCGTTCATAGCCTAAAAGACGTGCCCGTGGAGTTTCCGCAGGGACTCGTGCTAGCGGCGATCTGTGCTCGCGAGGACGCGCGCGATGCGATGATCAGCGAAAAATACGCCGAATTCGGCGAGCTACCCCACGGTGCAAAAGTCGGTACCACAAGCCTTCGCCGCAAGATGCAGCTGCTTAGCATGCGACCTGATTTAGAGATAATCTCCTTGCGCGGCAACGTCCAGACCCGCCTACGAAAGCTCAAAGACGGAGAATTCGACGCGATCATCTTGGCGATGGCGGGCATCAACCGATTAAATTTACGCGCCGAGGTAAAGCACGTAACGCCCTTTGAAATCTCGCAGATGATCCCTGCGATGGGGCAAGGAGCGCTCGGCATCGAGGCGGTGGACGAGCCGCAAATACTATGCGCGATAGAATTTTTAAAAGACGAACGCGCGATCATCGAAACGACCGTGGAACGGGATTTCGTCAGAGTTTTGGAGGGCGGCTGCCAGGTGCCGATCGGCATCAACGCGCGCCTTGAGGGCGAAAATATCCACATCGGCGCGATCGTGGGCCTACCCGACGGCAGCGAGAGCATCCGCCAAAGCATCGTCGCACAAAAATCGCAATACCAAAGCGTAGGCACGGAGCTCGCGCGCGTTTTTATCGAAAAGGGCGCGACCATCCACTTCATCAAAGACCCAGCAACCACTACCGTTGTGGCTAGCCCATGCGAAGTCTCCTACAGCGGCAAAAACCTGGCATCTATCTGCCATCACCCTTAGTATCGCGGGAATCCTTCCACTGGCCATTTTTATCTGCC
>CALKQT010000023.1 GCA_937990735.1 uncultured Campylobacter sp.
AGTGGAGTAATCGGGCACGATGCGGATAAACACGGCGCAGAAAAGTAGCGCTGCGGCTAGGATTTTAAATTTAAGAGATTTGTAGAATTTCATAATGATCCTTTAAATGCCGCCAGCGAAGCAAATGCACACCTTGCCGCCGCGCGAAATTTATACCTTTGCTCCGCGTTCATCGTCCTGAGCTTTTTAAATTTGAGATAAATTTACGCGATGCTCAAAGTTTTTCTACCCGCGCCAAACCCTCTTTTCATCGCTAAATTTCATATCTCGCGCCGCTAAATTTTAAATCGCCGCAACATTTAAATTTTGGTTTTCGCGCCGCTCAAATTTTCCTCGATGCGGCGCCAAAAATTTCAGATAAGCTCTAAAGCCGTGCCTTGGTTTTATGCCGGCAAAATTTAACCGCGCCGTAAAAAGTCGGTCTGCCACGTAAAATTCAGCGGCGCGGCAAAAGGGGAGCCCATCTCATAAAACGGTGCTGCATAAAATTTAGCCGCACAGCAAAAAGCTACTTCGCTGCGCAAAATTTAACCGCGCCGCGCCAAAGCTCGTTATTTCTTCGGTTTGCTTAACTCATAGCCGAAGCGGATCTTTTTGCTCTCGCCTGGCTTTAGCTCAAAGTCCCAGCTAAGCAGTCCGTCCTTGCCGAGGCTGCTCTGCTCGGGCGAGTTTTTCAGCGCGACCTTTACGTCTTCATGCGTCGAAACGGGCGCTCGCTCTTGCAAAACCACGTTCCACGCGCGCTTGGAGCCGTTTTTGATCTCGTAGTCCCAAGCCATGGAATTTTTACTTTCGCCGCCGAAAAAGGAGTTTTTCGTGAAGTTGTTCGCCTGCTCTTTTTTAACTTCGATCAGGCTGTTTTTACCCAAGTACGCCGTAGCTTCGGCGTTTGCGGCAAAACCTAGATGCACGAGCCCGATCTGCACGCCGTCGAGCTTTATTAGCGTTTCGCTCTCCTCTATGTTTCTTTCGGGGCTAAATTTAGCTCGCACGTAGGCCGCCTCGCTGCCGTAGCCGTCGATGACCAGATCGAATTTCGCATCCAGGCTCTGTTTATCGAAGCTAAACTCGCCCGCCTCGCCCGCTTTGAGGCTTACGCCGCTGATTTTCCACACCTTTGAGAGCGAGCTTTCGATATTTGCGCCCGTCCTTGCATACGATGATCTAGCCTCCATCGCGGGCGCGACCCTATCCATAGTCGCCTCCTCTAGCATCACATCCTTTTTATAAGCCGCTGCGGGCGCCGGTCTTGCAGGCTCGCCCTCGTACCACGGGTAAAACGGCTGCGGCGCGGTCTGCGAGGAGTATTCGTAAGGATACAGCGCGATCGTCAAATTCGCTAGCTCCGCGTTTAGCGGGTTTTGCACCGAGAGTTTTTGCGCGACCTCGATTTTGCCGCTAGCAAGATCGGCAGAGAGCTCGTTGTGCGTGTAGGCGCTTACGTCAACGGGGTAGCTTATTTTTACAAAGCTCGGATCGCAGTCAAAGTTCGCGTTTAAGCGGCGCTCGTTTTTGATCACGTATTTTGAAATTTTCTCTTTGAGTTTTCCGATTTGCTCGTCCGTCTTTGAAATTTCGCCCGCTACGAGCAGGACTTCGTCATAAATTTTTTGCGAATCCGCCTTTAAGCTCGCCAAACTTCTATCTTTTAAGCTCGCAAAATCGCTTAAAAAGCGCTGCTGCGCCTTAAGCGCGACCAGGCGGTCGTTTAGCTCGCGCAGGCTCTTTTCGTCCGCCTCTTTTTTGGCGAATTCCGCGTTTTTCACGGGCTCGATCTCTCCCAAAGACAATTCGCGCACTTCGCAAGAGCCCGCAATCTCGATGCTGCGGATATCCAAGTACTCCGGCACGTTCACGCTGAAGTTTGATTTTTGCGCGCCGAAGTTTTGGTACAAGAAGGCGGAGTTCGCGTAGATCTCAAGGCTGTTTTCCTGTGCGCTTAAATTTACGGCAAGCGCCGCAGTTGCGCTTAAAAAAACCATTTTTTTCATTTTCGCTCCTTAAAAATTTTACGTAATTGTAACGATAAATTTTGATTTTTATGCTTAAAATTTGGAGCAAATTTTAAAATTCCGGCCTCGCCGCCCGCTTTGAAATTTCAAAATTTCGTCGTGCAAAATTTATGCAGAATTTACGCGGAGTTCTT
>CALKQT010000024.1 GCA_937990735.1 uncultured Campylobacter sp.
GTTTGTGAAATTTAGCGGCAAGTCTATGGCGATAAATTTGGCTGCATGCAAGATGAAAATTTTACTATCGCTAGATGTGCCGAATACCGTTACGGGCATTGTTTAAATTTCGCCGCTTGTAAATTCTGTTTGCCGCTGAATACGTCCGATATAGCATGGCAGGCTTATTTAAACTTTGAAACTTTTAAAATTTAGGCTCGCTAGATTTATATTTGGTCACAGTGCGAGCTGCTTTGATAAAATTTCATTAGCCGAATTTAGTTATGGCGCGAAACGCCGGCGAGACTAAATTTTATGGCTTATAAATTTAACTAGCGCCTATTCTTTTTACCAAGGCCAAATAACCCCATAAGCTCCGTCTTGATTAAATTTAAAGATCACGACGCCGATTTTGCGCAGGCGCGGGGCGCAAATTTTAAAAGCCCGCCCTCACGTGCACTGAAAGCAGCCGCCCAAAACCTCGCATTTCTCGCAGATCTGCACGTATATGACCCCCTCGCCCTGCACCAGCTCGCCAAATGGGATCTGCGCTAGATGCTTCATCGTCCCGCCGCAGCTAGGGCAGCTCAGATACGTGGCGTCCTGCACCCACTGCGGATAGCCTCCCACGGTCACGTCAAGCTCGTCAAAGCAGCCGTAAAATGGCGAAACTTCGCCGCCTAGCTTAAATTTCATACCGCTCAGCCGCGTCATATCCTGCTGCGAAAAGTAGCTCTTCTCCATCCCTTCGCCCTCGCATTGCATCTGCGGCTCGCCGTCCGCGCCGTATTTGCAAAAATACATTACCGAGCCGACGCAGGTCGGGCAGCAGCGAAAGATCGCGTCGTGCTTTAAATTCAGAAATGCAAGCCGCGGCTCATCAGCCTTAAGGCGGAGCATATCAAGCATCTCGCAGCCGCAAAACTCGCACTTTTGCCCTGTAGGCCTGCCGATACGTACGGGCTCATCCGCGTTTTGGTTTGCGCCTTCGCAGCAGGCATCCTTTGCATTTTCGCTTAAATTTAAACTGCTGCTAGCGTCTTTTTGCGCGTCTGATTTGAAATTTGCGCACTCGTTCCGCAAGCTCGCGTCTTCGTCCATGCCCGTGCGAGCACGCTGCGTGTCCGCGTGCAAATTTGAAGTTTTATCCGCGCCGTTTTGTGCATTTTGTTCGTAATTTTCGCCGTCCGCGCCGCCTTTGAAATTTGAAATTTTACTCGCGCTCTCATCTCCGCGCTCGCCGTTTTTCTCCGCGCCGTCTCTCGCGCGCACTACCGCGAGGCATTTATCAAAAACGAGCGATTTTCGCTCGCCCCTCTGATCAAAGCTCCAGCCGCCGATTTGCGCGTAAATTTCGGTGCCTGCGTAGAGCTTTTGGCGCCACGGCCTCGGGTTTTGATACAGCTCGCAAAAAAGCTGCGTCGTCTGCTCGTCACCCTGCCACGCAAGCGCGCACAGTAGGTCGTTTAGAGTGTTTTTGGCATTGTCCTGCAGCGAGGCGAGCTTGCGGACGAGCGCGTCTCTCACGTCCTTCGGCGCGCCGAAGTAGAGCTCGGGCGGGCAGTAGATCTCCGCCGCCGCGGCGGCTCGCGCGATCCTTGGATCGTGTATGCCACGCAAGCTAAAAAGCGCCCAAAAATCGTTGTAAATCTCCTGCCATTTTTCGATCTCGCCGATACGATCCGCGATTTTTAGGATCATCGCCTCCACTTCGTCCGCGCTTAGGTTTAAAATCTCCTCTCGCCTCTGCCTTTGGCGGCATGAGTGGCAGATGCCGTCGAAATAGATCCTGTTTTCGCCGCATTTTGGACATAGATGAGCTTTGCTTTGCATTTTATCTCCTTAAATTTGGATTTAAATTTCGTCAAATTTTAGCTAAATTTTGCTGATTTTCGGTGAGTAGGCGCGGTTTAGAATTTATGTCGCATTGAACGAAAGGTTTTATAATACACCTAAATGCGTCATTTGCAAATATAATTCAAGCTCAAAAAAGATGTAAATTTTAAATTACAATAGAAGTAGGGTGGGTTTGCGAGATCAAGCGGAATTCATCTTTGAAAAGATGAATTCTACTTTTGTGCTCTTAGGCGCAAATCACTTTTCAATGTGATGTTTGACTAGATACTCGATGATATTTACCGCATTATCGATGCCGCAATACGACGTATCAATGCAGATATTGTAGTTTGCGGACGCGCCCCAGACTTGGTTGGTGTAGTATTGATGAAAGCTCATTCTGCCCGCGTCGCTGTTTTCCATATACTCTCGCGCGTCGGTATGGCCCTCTTTTTCCAATCTAGCGAGCTTAAACTCATCGCTCGCGCGTAAAAATACCGTCAGCAGATCCGGATGTCCGCGCAAGAAAAACCCGGCGCAGCGCCCAAGCACTATAACGTTGCCGCCCGAGACGATCTTTTCGTAGATTGCTACGATGCGATCGCGTTTTTGCTCATTAGCTAGCTCGTTGTGCGATATTGCCTGAAGTAGCGTATTTACGGGCATTTCGTTGTAGAACTCATACATCTGCTCGAAGCAGCCAAGCTCGTCTGCTTTGCGGAGCAGATCCGCCTTGGCTAGATAGGTATAGCCTAAGCGCTCGGCTAGTTTGCGCGCGGTTTCGCGCCCGCCTGCGCCCGTTTGTCTAGCGATCGAGATTATCATATTTTCTCCTTAGATGAAATGTGCAAAAATACCGGCACCGATGACGGTAAGAAGTCCCGTAACCGCCATTGCTAAAGACGCCATTGCGCCCTCTACGTCACCGATCTCAAGAGCGCGCGCCGTTCCCATCGCGTGGCTCGCGCAGCCTAGGGCGATACCTTTTGCCATCGCCTTTTTTATGCCAAAAATTTTAAGTAGCGCCTCGCCAAATACACTGCCGATGATGCCCGTAGCGATGATGCAGGCCACCGTTAGTGTCACGATACCGCCTAAGCTTTCGCTGATACCCATACCGATCGGCGCCGTGACGGATTTTGGTAGTAGCGTGACATACATTGTATGATTTAGCCCAAATATCACCGACATCGCGTAAATACTGCCTAGTCCTGCGATCATACCCGAAATCAGTCCTGCAAAAATAGCTAAAAAATTACTTCGCAAAAGCGCCAGCTGCTCGTATAGCGGTACGGCTAGACAGACGGTAATCGGCGTTAAGAAAAAGCTAATGTGTGAGGCGCTTGCGTTAAATTTTTCGTATGGAATTTTAAAGAGTAAAAGCACGCAGACGGTAAGCACGATACCGATTAGAAGCGGGTTGAAAATCGTTAGCTTAAAGCGCTTTTTTAGATAAAATCCCAGCTCAAACGAGCCTAGGCACAAAAATACGCCGAAAAAAGCAGAATTCATTAAAATTTCTCTCATTTTTTATCGTCTCCGGATAAAATTTCGCGCTCCAGCTTCGCATCCACGACCTTTGTATTCACGCCGTCTTGTTCGTGCGCGGCTGCGTAAAGCCTACGCTTAACGCGGGCGAGGGCGATTTTATAAAAGATCTGCGTTACCGCGCCGCTTGCACCGATGACTACTACCGTAGAGACTGCCGTAATCGCGATGATTGCGAAAAGATGCTGGCGTAGCGCGTCGCCTGCGATGATGATCGCAGCGCCCGCCGGGATGAAGATCACCGGCATAATCTGCATAAAAAACGACACGGTTTCTCTGATCTGCGATACTTTGATGAGTTTGAAGATCAGGGCTAAAAGCATAATGACTAGTCCGTAGATGCTAGCGGGGATCGGCACAGGCACGAGCGCCGCCAAAATCTCCGCAACAAAAGATATTCCTAAAATCACACTAAATTGGATTAAGTAGTTCAAAGCTTACCTCTGATTAAAATTTAACGCTAAATTTAGCACTTTGCAGTTAAAATAGATATTAATCTTTCTAGGTTTGGGCGAAATTTTGCAGCAAAATTTACTTAAGCAAGCTCTGTAGCTAGGCTTTAGGTAGAATTTTGCGATTTATTATAGCGCTAAATTTAGCCTTGCGGCACGGGTAAAATCCGGCGACGACTATCAATCAAGCGTCTCGCCTAGCTCTATTTTGACGCCGAGCACCCTGCAGACTAGATCAAAAATTTCAATATCGACATTGGGCGCGTATTCGTCCAAGACCGTGTAAACTTCGGCGCGCATGTCCTCGTCGTGGCCCGGGTGCGAGCGCGAATACAGCTCGTCCGTGCGCCGCACGAGCGTGAGATTATCGATATCTCGCTCGCGCATCGCCTGTTTGAGCCGCTTTGAAATTTGCCATTTGAAACTTTGCATTTTCCATCCTTTAAATTTGCGCGATACTAGCAAAAAGGGCTTTAAAATTTAATTTTTTAAATCCGGCGACGCGTTTCGGCGCGATCAGCGAGCCTGCGCCGCTCGGTCTTGCGCTTGCAAATATAAACGAGCCGGATTTAGATTAAGGCTTTACCGGCTAAATAGAAGATTATCTTTGCGTAAATAGCGCTAAATCTCGCAAAGCCAATGGGATTACTTCGCCGTGCGAAGCGCCTTCGTAGAGCTTAAACTTGCAAGAAAGCCCCTTTGTTTTTAAAATTTCAGCTAGATCGGCCGCTTTTAAAATTCCCGCTTTATCGGTTTTTCCTTTACGCATTTCACTCGAGCCGGCAACGAGCATTATGAATTTCGCTTTTAAATTTGATCTAAACTTTCCTTCGTCTAGGGCATCTCTGATCAGCTGTGATTCGCCCCACCACAACGAAGGCGAGGCGATAAAAAACTCGTCGAAAATCCCATCGTCGCGCAGCAAAGCATAAATACCGAATAGCCCGCCGAACGAATGTCCGAAGTAAATCTTATCGCTTTGCGTCGTGGCGTATTTTCGATCCACGAGCGGCAATAATTTATCTTTTACGAAATCGTAAAATTCTGCCGCGCCGCCGCCGTTCGCATATTCTTCGCCGCTCGCCGCGGGTGTTAAATCTCTCGTGCGACGCTTAATATCATACGCTAGCGGGCTGTCGTATCCGATGCCTACTATAAGGACGGTTTTATTTAATTTAGACCCGGTTTCGACGTTTTCTTTCGCTATATTTGGATCTGCATAAATTTGCGCATAAGAGTTTAAAAGCATAGCAACTTGCGCATTCGCATCAACCATAAAAACTACCCTATCGTAGTGAGCGACATTTTTTTGGCGAGCTATAAAAATTTTATATTTTTCGCCGCTCTTACTTTTTAGAATAAAATCGCTTACATTAAACATTTCGCGCGCAGCCCCACTTACCCGCTCAATCTTTTGTGGCGGTTTTGCCTCCAGATCGCAAGCGAATAAGCATACTAAAAAGAGTGCGTCGAATATCACAAGGAAGTTTTTTAGGCTTACCATTTAGCGTTTACCTTAAACCAAAACCTCCTGCCCTCCTCGGGGTACCAATAGTAATTGCCGTCGTCTGCGAGACCCTCGTCGTATCGGACGTTATCAAAGATATTGTAAGCGGTTAAATTTAGGCTCAGATTATCGTTTAAATCGTATTGTGCGCCCAAATCCGTAGTAAAAAGCTTTTTGTCGTTTTTGCTGACTCTATTGCCCGGACCGAATTGCACGCTTGTAAGCTCGCTTTCGTAATTAAGACCGATAAAGGTAGAAAGCGGAGCGATAGGCCTATAGCTAAGCATCGCATGTGCGGCATGCTTCGGAGTAGCGGTCAGGGATTTGCCATCTAGCCTACTAAGATTGGTTTGACTAAATTTAACGGCGCCGTTTGGCGTATAGATCGTAGGATCCCCGGTTTCGATTTCGGAGTGGCTATAGGTGTAGTTCGCCTTGAAATTTAGCCTTTTAGTAATATCGTAATCGCCACTCAGCTCAACGCCGTAAACCTCGGCTCCTTCTATATTAAAATACGTTCCCCAACCAGGACAATTAACGCTCGGCGCGCCGGCGCAGCCTCCGTAAGCGGGGATCCTATTAATATTACTGCCATCAGTATCTAAAATTTTATCTTTGAAGTCGTTTTTAAATAGCGTGATATTGCCGCGCAGATCGTCTGCATTGTCGTAATAAAGCCCGATCTCGTAGGTCGTGCTTTTCTCGGGCTTTAAATCCTCGTTACCGAAATCTATAATCCTCCAGCCGCCCTGAATCGTGCCTACTTCCGGCGAAATTTGATTGACGTCGGGAGTTTTATAACCGGTTGCGACGCCGCCTTTGATCGTCCAAGTATCGCCTATATTAAACGTCGCGTAGGCTCTGGGTGAAAAGTGGTTGCCGAAGTATTCGTTGTGCGTGAGCCTGCCGCCGAGCGTTAAAAATAGCGTATTTTCCAAAATTTCAATCTCATCCTCTAAAAATCCCGCATGCTCGTTCATAGAAAATCGCTGCGGAGAGCGTAAATTTTGCCTATTCGCGTTTGAAACGATGAAAGTCGTTTGCACATCCTGTTTGCTAAAATCGTAGCCGAAGGTAAGCGTATTTATACCGAGATAAGTCGTAAATTTGGAATTAAAATTTCTATTTTTTACGATTGCGGGCGAAAGGCTATCAAAAATGCTCGTACGGCGAGTCTTATCCCAAAAATAACTTATATCGGCACTTAAGCTTTCAAACTCGCCCAAATATCCGACTCCGTGATTTTCTCTTTTATATTTATAGTGATTTAATCCGCGCGTGTTGGGATAAACGGCGGTTTTACCAAGAGTCCTTGAATAATCGTGATTTTGCCTTCCGGTTTGAACGTAAAATTTATTATTTTCATCCGGCGTTAGCCAAAGCTTGGCGTTAGAATCCGATTTATCGCTCTTTTGATAGCCTCCCTTATAGCCGTCCTCGTCGCGCAGCTTTTTATATCCCCACAGCTGAAGCGCCGCATACTGCCCGAAGGGAATATTGACGTAGGCTTCGCCCATCTTGCCGTCTCCGATACCGTCGTGATCTTGGAAGGTTGTCGATATGGCGGCGCTTCCGCTAAATTTAGAAAAATTCTTTTTCGTAATGATATTTATCACGCCGCCTACTGCATCGCTCCCGTAAAGCGAGCTCATCGGCCCCCTAATCACCTCGATACGCTCTATCGCTCCTGCGGGTGGGATAAAATTCGAGTTCATATCGCCCGCTCCGCCTTTTGGGTTCGCCGCCGCGGAACTTACACGTTTGCCGTCGATAAGCACAAGGGTTTGGGAGCTTTCCATTCCTCTGATGGATATCCCGCTTGCCGGGCCGTCATCGCCTGCGATAACGCTGACGCCCGGCATTTTATTCGCAATATCGTGTAGCGAAGTGAATCTGCCGCTTGATATCTCTTTATTATCCAAGGTGGAGATGGAGGCCGGCGCCTGCCTGATATCTTGGCGAAAGCCGCTCGCGCTTACTACGATCTCGCCAAGATTCGTACTATTTGCGTCACTGCTTAGGCGTGAGCCTTCGACGCCGCATAAAATCGAAACGCTCGCGCATATCGATAATGCGATAAATTTCGCCTTTTTAAAATACATATCTTTTTGCATTTTTGTTCCTCTATTTTGAAATTTAATCGCGGATTATAACTCAAAGCGAATAAATTTAATATTAATTATTAAAGTATTTTTATAGAATTAAATTTCGCTAATAATTCCCCATTCCATAGATATTTTTATAAAAATTATTTTAAATAAAGCACAACATATAATCAAGAAAATGCTGTAAATAAGTAAAATTTTATAACGCCCGGCATTAATTATCAAATCGTTTGAAGAAATTTTGCACAGTTTTGATTTTATCTGTTCTAAGAATCATTTTCGCTTTTGTGGACGTGTATATTTTAAACTATCGAAGGCATTACAAGCGGTAACGCGAAAACGGCTTTGCTCTATTGATTTCATGCATCCTGCGGCTTGCGATAATTATAGACTAGCATGGGATTAATATGCGACGTTTTTTAACACAGTAGCTTCGTATGAATAAATTTAAGGGCACAATCTGTCGAGGTTTTAAATTTAGAGCAAAGAGTCAATCCAAATTTAAAATCCTGGCGCAAGAATGCAAAGTAAGAAGATAAATTTAATAAGACCCCGCAAATTTTAAAATTTAGCGGGATCAAATTTGGATTTACGCGGCAGGCACGCTATTTTCGGCGTGAGTATCGTCCGAGTCCTTAGGCCTTAAAAGCCACTGCTTTGCAAAGATCAGCACGTAGATCGCAGCGCCGATGCCGTAGCTTGCGTATTCGCTAGGGATGAATTCTATAAATTTCGTGCAGATATTAGGCATCAGCATTAGTGGCGTTACTAGCAGCAATAGCAGGCGCTCTATCGGGTTACATTTTGTTACGAACCAGCCCTGCAGCGAGGAGCTGAAAGCAAACATACCCACGATCGCTGTGGCAAAAATCAGCACGATTTGCAGTGGATCGCTGATCCAAACGATGCTCTTTGAATCCATCGGATCGCCGATGCTTTGGATCAAAAGCAGCTTATTGTTGAAGAAAAACGCAAACGGAAGTACGGCGGTGCGCAGATCATACACGAAACCCTGAAGTCCCACGGTTACGGGATTTGCCTTTGCGATACCCGCCGCAGCGTATGCTGCAATACCCACCGGAGGGGTATCATCGGCTAAAATTCCAAAATAAAAGACAAAAAGATGCACCGCGATCGCAGGGATCAAAAAGCCGTTTTTGCCCGCTAGTATCAAAATTACAGGTGCGATTAAGCTTGAAACGACGATATAATTCGCCGTCGTAGGAAGTCCCATGCCCAAAATCAGGCTCATTATCGCAGTCATCAGAAGTATCAGTACTATGCTGTTTCCTGCGACTGCTTCTACGAGCTCTGAAAGAACCTGTCCCAGCCCGGTAAGCGAGATCGAGCCGATGATGATGCCCGCTAGCGCGGTGGCAACGGCTACCGTGACCATATTTTTAGCAGCGCCCACCATAGCCCAAAAAATATCGACAAAACCGACGATAAAATCGGACTTGCCAACCTTTTCGCCAAATATCGTTTTTTTAGCGGGCTCTTGTACGATCATTATCAAAAACAGCACGCAAATCGAGTTAAATGCTGCAGAGATCGCGCTTTCTTTCAGAATCAATAGAGTGAAAAGAAGCACCAAAATCGGGATTATGTAATGAATGCCGCTAAATATAATTTTTAGCTTTGAAACCTTGGCGTAATCGCGGCTGCCGCGAAGCCCTAGCTTGCAGCTTTCAAGATGCACGATAAAAAATAACCCCGCATAGCAGACGAAGGCTGGGATCACCGCCGCGATCATTACGTTGGTGTAGCTCATACCTAAAAATTCTGCGATGATAAACGCCGCAGCGCCCATGATAGGTGGCATAAGCTGCCCGTTTACGCCTGCGGCGACCTCGATAGCGCCCGCTTTAGTGGCGGTAAGACCTGCTTTTTTCATTAGCGGGATCGTAAAGGTGCCCACTGTCACGACGTTTGCGGTCGAGCTGCCGCTTACCATTCCGGTTAATCCGCTGGCGATTACGCTAGCCTTGGCGGGTCCTCCGCGGAAGCGACCTAAAATCGCAAACGCTACGTTTATAAAATACTGCCCCGCTCCGGCTCGCTCCAAAAGAGCGCCGAATAACACGAACAGATAGATGAAACTGGTGCTGACCCCTACCGGCACGCCAAATACGCCCTCTGTAGTTAAAAACATATGCCCTGCAAGCAGTTCAAAGCTTGCGCCGCGGTGCGCGATGATATCGGGCATATAAGGACCGAAGTAACAATACAGAAGAAAGGTAAAAGCGATAATACCAAGCGCTGGTCCCATCATACGACGACCTGCTTCAAAGAGTATGAAAATTCCGATAAAAGCCGCTACGATATCTCTGGTTAGATAATTTCCCGGGCGCTGCGCTAGCCCGTTAAATTCTATTGCAGGATACAAGATCGCCGCGACTCCGACGATTAATAAAATATAATCGTAAAACGGGATGTAAAAATGCGCCTTGGAGCGCGGGCGAAATGGAAAAAGCGAAAAAATTATAAAAATAGCGAACGCCAAGTGGATCGAGCGCGCGATATTTGTATTTAGCGTAAAATACGCGATATAAAGCTGAAAGACCGACCACGCGAAGCAGACCAGCGTCACGAGCCAGAAGAGCTTTTTAGAGGTAAATTCTCTACTTTTTACCTCTAAAACCTGCTCGTCGTTTTGTGTAGATTTCTCCATCAACTAGCCTATTTCAGCAGCCCGGCTTCTTTATACACCGCCTCTGCCGCAGGATGAAGCGGCGCACTAAGCCCCTCTAAAAGAGATTCTTTGCTTACCAAATTTAACGCAGGATGTAGCTTTTTATACTCATCGAAATTATCAAGTATCGCCTTAACTACCGCTCTAACCGCTTCGTCGCTTTGGCTAGCGTCGGTTACGAGTACGGCCTTTACGCCGATAGTCTGCGTATCGTGATCTACCCCATCATACATTTTTGCAGGTATCACGCCTTTGGCAAAATAAGGATATTTCTCCATAATCTTTTTAATATGCTCATCATCGATGCCGACTAAGTCGATAGGGAGCGAAGTCGCCGCATCGGTGATATTTGCGGTCGGATGTCCTACGACGTAGAAGTATCCGTCGATTTTCTTATCTTTTAGCGCCATAGGGCATTCTTGCGCGGTTAGGACGCCGTGCTGGGCGAGCTTTTTAAGATCGAAGTCGTAGTTTTCAAAAACTATCGTGCTGGTTAGCTCATTGCCGCTGCCCGGGTTTCCGATATTGATCTTTTTACCCGCAGCGTCGCCGTAAGCTTTGATGCCGCTCTCTTTAGAGACGACGAAAGCCAAAAGCTCCGGATAGATCGAAATTACGGAGCGCAAATTTTTATCCGCCGCGCCTTGGAATTTGCCCGTACCGTTGTACTTATCATAGACGACGTCGCTTTGAACGAAGCCGAAATTTAGCTCCTTTTTAAGCACGTTATTGACGTTATACGTTGAGCCGCCCGTCGATTGCACGGAGCATTTCATATTTTTATCCATATTTACCAAGCGGCAAATCGCGCCGCCTACCGGATAATAGGTGCCGGTCATACCGCCGGTGCCGATATTGATGAACTCCTTAGCGCCTGAAACGCTAGCTAGTAAGGCCAAACCGGCCAAAGCAACAGAAAATTTTTTCATCTTTGCTCCTTTTTGAGTTAAAAGTTTGAAAGTATTGCTAAATTTCTATAAAATTCTAATAAAAACAGATCGAATTTCGCGCAAATTTACGATTTTACACATCGTGGTGTAGGCGATCTAATATCAAAGTAGCTCGGCGATCTGCTCTGACATGCCAAATTTTACCGCGATAAAATTCTAAGCTTGAAATCCAAACGCCCGTGGATAAAATTTAACGCTATAAATTTCAAGCCTTAATAACTCACGCTGCTAAGATACAGCCCGTTCGGCGGAAAGGGGATTCTGCTAAGCGCTCGCGAGAAGCTGATCTTGCGCCCGCTCTGCACGGACTTTAGGGCGTTTGCGACCATCAGCCGCACCTGCGCTCGCAAAAATCCATTGGCTTTAAAATTTATCAAGGTTAAATTTCTAAAAGAATAGGCGCGCGCGACGTAGAGCTCGCGCACGGGGCTTTTTATGTCGCTGCCGCTTTTCATAAACTCGCTAAAATCGTGCTCGCCGATAAAATTTGCAAGCGCAGCATTGAGCGCGGCAAGATCTACGCGCGGATAAAACACGCAAAAATCGCTAAGAAAGGGGCTAGGGCGTCCATGGTTTAAAACGTAGCGATAGGAGCGCGCCACGGCGTTGTAACGCGGATGAAAATCGCGCGGCACCAGGCTGATGTGACGTACAAAAATATAGGGCGCGCAGTGGCGGTTGATGAGCTCTTTTAGGCGCGGCAGCTCCCAATGCACGGTGCATTCGACGCAGCTTACTTGGCGCAGTGCGTGCACCCCTTTATCGGTGCGCGAGCTGCTGATGAGCGGCGCAAAGATCCCCACTCGCCCCAAAGCCGCGCGCAGCACGTCCTCGACGCCGCGCCCGTGAGGCTGAGACTGCGAGCCGCTAAATTTCGAGCCGTCGTAGGAATAGACAAGCTTGAGCTTTACGCGATCGGAGTTTGCGCTCGAGGCATATGCGCACGCATCTGAGGGGGTATTTGGCGTGGCGCTTATTTTGCCGATGTGCGCAAGCTCGCTCGCTGCGAAGTCGCTTGCGGGCGCGCTTTCGATAATATTTTTGAGTTCGGACGCGCTTGCTGGCGTGTTTGCGGGGGCATCCGCTTTGTGGGCAGCGTTTGCCTTGCGGGAGTCTGCGGTGCGGGCGGACGCGGGACGGGTAGTGTAAAATTTTGCGACGGGCGAGATATGGATTTTTAAAGCGTCGCCGCTTGCTACATTAGCTTTCGCAGCGTTTGCCGCGCAAATATCCGAAGCGGCTGCGTCCGTAGAATTTTTGCAAACGGAATTTAAATCCGCCCCGCGCGCGGTCTCTTTGGCGCGAACGGCGTCCGAATTCCGCCTGACGCTTTCGTGATTCAAACCGCAATCGGGCGCAGTATAGGCAGCTGTATCGCTTGCCGAACTTACAAGAGCGGAATTTTTAAAATTTGAAATTTTATCTTTTGAAATAAAGCCTTGCTCGCCGTTTTGCGCTTCGTGTTCCAAATTTATGCCACACAAAATTTCAGAGGCGTTAGCCTTGCTCGCCGAAATTTTATCCGCCAAATTTCGAGCGGACGAACTTTTGTTTAAAATTTCGCCGCCGCAAAGCTCGGAGTCTTTTTTAGTACCTCGGGGCAATTTTGATCCTGTAATAAAGCAGCGAGCCGATAAGCGTAACGCCGAATGTCGCGGGAAGCGCGATGCTCGGGTATTTAGAGAGCAGCATGATCATCGCGAAGTAGCTAAAAAGCACGCCAAAGATCCCCGCGTAAACGAAGCCCTTTTCGTAGCGATAGGTCACGATGCCGAGGCTTAGCGCAAACAGAAAGCTCGCTAGCGGAAAGAGCGAGACGAGGGTGTAGATGCTAAATTCTTTCCTGCGCTTTTCGCTGCCGCTCATATCGCTCCAGTATCCGATCACGCCGCCTCCGCCGCGAATATTGCGGTCGCTTTGCGTGCGCAGAGTTAGGCTTTCAAACTCGCTTACGTGCCATTGATCGCCGCCCATCGTGTAAATTTTGCCGTCGTGTAGAATCGCAGAAAAGCTCGCGTTTTCGTTTTTAAACTCGCCGCTACGCGCTACGATCATCCGCTCGTGATCCTGCGAGCCACCTGGATTATACAGCACCAGATCCTTATACAGCGTACTTGTGCCGTTGTTTTCCTGCGAATCGATAAAAACGAGCCAGTCTGAGAATTTCTGCCCGAATTCGTTGGATTTGATATTTAGCGTCGCGCTAATTTTTTTGTAATCGATGAAATTGTCCTTTAAATTTTCGGCTATCGGCATCATAAAAAGCGAGACGAAAAGCAGCGCCAAGGAGCACAGCGCGGCGCTTATGCCGAAAAACAGCGCGATCTTGCGCGTGGCGTAGCCGATCGTAAAGATGACGATCGTTTCGTTCTCTTTAGAGAGCCTAAAAAGCGAGATGCTAAGCGCTACGAAAAACGCGATCGGCACCGTAAATATGAGGATGCGCGGCAACATGAAAAGATAGAGCTTGACTAGCTCTGAAAAATTTATCTCGATAAACGACGTAATGCGCGCGATCTGAAGGAAAAAGACGATTGACATTATGATAAAAAGCGTGCTGAAAAGCGACGCGAAGGAGCCGACGAAATTGCTAAATAAATAGCGCTGCACCCTATCCATAGATGACGTCCAAGAGCCTTAAAATTTGATCTTTGAAGATAAAGGTAAGAAGCAGCCCCATCGATAAAAACGGCACGAACGGCAGCTCGTAGCCCTTTTTATGCGCGATGAGATACGCAGGCAGCGTCAAAATCGCGCCGATGTAGATCGAGATGCCGCCAAGCTTCCAGCCCAAAATCGCCCCCATAACGCCCGCGATAAAAATATCCGCGCTTCCCATCGCTTCGCGCTTTAGCACGAAGGTGACGATGAGGCGCAGCACGAAAAATATCGCCGCGTATCCCGCCGCCGCGCCCACGCCGCTGAGATCAAAATCATACATCAGCGTATAAGCAAGCGAAAGCGCCGTAACTACGTAAAGAAGGCTCTCAGGTACGGCTTTATACTCAAAATCGATCGCCGAAAGCGCCATAAGTAAAATAAAGCAAAGCCCAAGCACCGCGGCTTTTGCAAGATCGGGCTCGCCAAAATACGCCGCAAGCGCAAGCACGCCGCCTAAAAGCTCGACGATCGGGTAGCGAATAGAAATTTTGGTTTTGCAAAAGGCACATTTGCCGCCCAAAAAGAGCCACGAAAGCAGCGGAATGTTGTGGTAAAATTTTAAAGCGTGAGAGCATTTGGGGCAGTGCGATGCGGGGAAATTGACGCTCTGTCCGCGCGGCAAGCGGTAGATCAGGACGTTGCAAAACGAGCCTACGCAGGTGCCGAATACCGCAAAAATCACGCCGTAAACGATATTTAAATCCATCTTTTTCCTTTAGAGCTTTAACTTTTTAAAATTTAATCAAACGCTCTATGGTAGCGAGAAATTTCTTAGTTTTCATTGATTTTTCGCCTCTCATAGGGGAAAAATTTTACGAAAATCGCCGCCGCGCCTACGCAAAATAAAATGGCTATAAGCCCGGCGATTAGCGGCTCGCCCTATGCCTCATATAATCCGCCGAAAATCAAAAATCCCGCTACTAGTATCACGGCGTCCAAAAGATCGAAGTTCAAAGTATCTACGATCCATAAAAACATGATATATGCGCTTATCCCGCTGCCTGCTGATGCTAAAATTCCCATTTTATCGGGGATGAAAGCAAATGCTAGTACAAAAAACACAAGCAGGCAAATGTAGACCGCCAGTATAAATTTCTTAGGTTTTTTATACACGCTGCCGCATCTTGGGCATCTTAGAGTTTTCATCGGCTTTTTCGTAAGCTTTTTACCGCAACCACATTGTATGTAGTAGCTCATAGCCCTCCTTGTCGGTTTTGGCGTGAACGGCGGCGTGATTTTTAAAATTTCTGCCACGTTTAAATTTACCGCGCCTCGTAACTTGATTTGCACTAGAGCTTTAAATTTAAAAGGCGCGAAATTTTAAAATTCTAAAATTTCGCTTTTCAAATTTAGCCTGACGCGCGAGCTTAGCTCTGCCGCTTTCTGATTTCGCTTACTAGCTGCCCGCCGATCGCGTAGTCGTCAGTGGATATTTCATCTATCGTAACGACCGTGGTTTTCTCGCCCCTGCCTAACACGGCTACCAGGGCATCGGTTAGGTCTTTTACGAGCTTTGCTTTTTGTTCGCGACTTAAGCCGCCACGTTCTTTGGCGATTTTGACGTTTATGTAGGGCATTAATTCTCCTTAAAATAAACGCAATTGTAGCCAAAATTTCGTCTGTGCGCCTG
>CALKQT010000025.1 GCA_937990735.1 uncultured Campylobacter sp.
ACCATAAAAAGCGCCGTAAGGAAGCTGAAAAAGCTGCCGATGCTCATTTGACCCGCGATGACCTCCTGCCCTCCGACGATGATCACCACGGCGATACCCACGGCGCCTAGCATCTCCATGATTGGGCTTACCAAGCACGTCGTTACGACCGCCTTTAAATTTAGACCGAAAAATTTCCTGTTTTCGGCGTTAAATTTCTCCACTTCAAAGCTCTCAGCGTTGCTTGCCTTGACGATTTCGATGTTGGAGTAAATTTGACTGAGCGCCGAGGAGATATCGGATGTTTTCTCTTGAGACTCGCGCGAAATTTTTTTCATCCGCTTTGCAAGGCGCGAGAGCGGATATATCGCGCACGGAAAGACCACGAGCGCGAAAAACGAAAGCTTTGGGCTCTGATAGATCACGACGCCTAAAAGCCCCAAAATCGTAATGATCTGCGTGAAAAAATCGGGGATCATATTCGAAACCACGACGCGGATACGCTCAATGTCGTTGATCGTGCGGCTGATGAGCTCGCCCGTGCGGAAGCGGTTAAAAAAATCCACGTCCAGCCGCACGAGGCTTGCGACTAGCCTATCGCGAAAGCGGCGCACCGTATCTTGACCGATGAAGGCGGTGAAGTAGTTTTGCATAAACGCGCCGCCGCTTTTCATCGCGAAAACCACGATGATCGCGATCGGAAGCGTATAGAGATACGGCTCGTTTTTTTCGACGAAAATTTTATTTAAAACGGGCTCGACCAGCTTCGCGCTCACAGCAGTCGCCACGCTCGTCATCACCATACCCAAAATCGCCAATGCAAACTGCGGCTTGTAATCCCTAAAATAGGGCTTAAAGCGCGATAGTAAAGTTTTAAAACCGTTCAAATGCTATCCTTTTTTATAAAATTTTTAAAATTTAAAATCCTAAAATTTCTGAAATTTATGAAATCCCAAAATTCTTGAAATTTTAAAATTTATAATTCCAAAATTCCTTAAATTTTAGAATTTCGGCCGCGAGGCAGCACAAAATTTATGGGGCGGCGCGGGACTAATTTGCGCTTCGACAAACTCGCTAAATCAACTCGCTCGCATGCGACGACCGTGCGGACGACGCCGAGATTTAGCTTTTTTGTTTGTCGCTTTTAAAGCGTTAAGCGCTTAAAGCGAGTGAGTTTTTATTCATCGCGATCTTTCGCTTTCGCGAGCCGCTTTTAAAACGCTGAACGCTTTGAGACGCCATAAAGCGCTACAAAATGCCGTATCGTAATATACATCGCGTTTATCGCGGCTTCGCACCGCCGCGATGCATTGCGCTTTTTACCCACTGCGTTACCAAATGAAAATCGCAGCCTGCCTTGCGGTTTTGCCGCTGCATCAGCCGTATCGCCAAATGAAATCGCGACTTTCATCGCTACGCACTATGTACGATATCGACGAATAAAAATCGCGCCGAAATTTGTGCGTCGCCGCAGCACATTCCACTACACCTAGTCGCGTTAAAATTTACGCACAGGCTGCCGCAGCGCTACTTTCACTGCGCTGCATCGCAACTTTGCATCGCCAATTGCCATAAAAATAGCACTGAAATTTACGCACAGACGAACCGCAGTGCTACCGCTTTACCGCGCTATATCGCGCCGCCGCATCGTCCATTGCCGATAAAACGCGGTAAATACGCGCAGACACCGTAGCGTTACTCCATTTTGCCACGGCTATATCGCGCCGCCGCATCAGCCGCGCTACCGAATGAAAATCGCGGTTTGCCTCGCGCTTCTGTCGCCGCGTCACGTCACACATCACTCCTGCACCGTATCAATAAATAAAATCGCGCCGCGGTATTGCAATGCTTCATATAAAAACCGCACTAAAATTTACGCGCGGATTGGCGTTCGGATTTACGCTTCGCATCGTAAAAATCACAAAATTTAACGTAAAATTTTGCGCTAAATTTTACGTTTTACTCCGCTGCGACCTCCCAAACGGTGCCGCCAGGCGTATCCATCACTTCGATCTTCATATCCGTAAGGCGCGCCCTGATGGCATCCGCGCGCGTAAAGTCCTTTTCTGCCTTCGCCTGCGCGCGCTGTTTTATCAGCTCCTCGATCTGCGCTCTTTGCTGCTCGCTCACGCCGAAGCGAAAGTATTCGGTCTCATCCTCATATAAAATTCCAAGCGTCTGCTTCGCAAATTCTAAATTTGCGGCGATTTGAGCCTTTAGCGCCTTGTCTTTTGGCGCGCGATCTAGCGCTTCGTTCGCGCTTGCTACGAAGCTATCGAGCACCGCAAGTGCGCCTGAAGTGTTGAGATCGTCGCTTAAAAACTCCATCATCTCCGATCTAAATTTAACCTCCACAGCAGGCAGTTCGGGCGCAGAATTTTGCCCCGCAGAGGGAGCTAAAACGTCACGGACGCGCTTTTTAAGGCGGTAAATTTTATCTAGCCTCTTTTTGCTCGCAAGCAGATCGGCTATCGAATAATTAAAATTTGCCCTGTAATGCGAGCTTAAGAGATAAAATCTCAGCGCCTCGCCGGGTGCGATTTTTAGGGCATCTCCTACAAAAAATGAGTTGCCGAGGCTCTTGCTCATCTTTTCGTTATTTACTTGCACGAAGCCGTTGTGAAGCCAGTATTTACTTAGTGCTCTATGGCGGGCGCAGCGGCACTGCGCGGCTTCGTTTTCGTGATGCGGGAAGAGCAGATCGGCGCCGCCTGCGTGAATGTCGATGCAAAAATGCGGATCGCCGCTATCAAGGTGCGCCAAAATCATCGCGACGCACTCGCTGTGCCAGCCGGGACGCCCTTTACCAAACGGGCTATCAAACCAATTCTCGTCAAATTTCCACAGCACGAAGTCCTTCTCGTCGTGCTTGGTATCGTTTGAGGCGACGCGGGCGATGTTTTTGCTAACATCATCTTTTTTGCCGCTAAGGCTTAGATAATCCCCGTCCTTGCGCGTGTCGAAGTAGATACCGTCACCGGCGATCTCGTAGGCAAAGCCTTTTTGAAGAAGCAAGGATATGAGCTCGCAGATCGCGGCGATATTTTCGGTCGCTTTGGGCGAAATGCTCGCGTCCGCGACGTTTAGCGCGCTCATATCCTGCAAATATCTGCGGGTATAAAGCTCCGTGATCTCCTCCAGGCTTTTGCCGCTCTGCGCCATCTTTTTTAAAATTTTATCGTCGATGTCGGTGAAATTTCGCGCAAATTTTACCTCATAGCCCTCCGCTTGCAGTACGCGGCGCAGCAGATCGAAGCTCACGGCGCTTTTTGCATGCCCTAAATGCGCGTCGTCATAGACGGTCGGGCCGCAGGCGTAAATACGCGCCAACCCCTCGCTAATGGGCTTAAACGGGAGCTTCTTTTTGCTCAAACTATCATAAATTACCATAATACAAGCCTTTTAAAATGTATAAAATCGCCGCTTCGCCCGCACAAAGCGCTGCGATCGCAATAATTTTTTTTGCGCGGATTATAGCTAAAAAGTTATTAAATCCAAAAAAATAGAGGTTGAAGCCGAACAGAAACGCCCCCGTTATTGTGCTTGCAAACGCAAGCCCCACGGCTCCGAACGGTTTAAAAAACAGCGCGCACAAAGCGACGTTTATAAAGACGCACCAGATCGAAATTTTCGCGCTTAGCTTCTGCTTCATATTCGCATACAGCCAGTGCGAAAAAATCCTAGACAGTCCAAACGGCACGAGCCCCACCATATACGCGCCGAGAACCGCGGCGCATTCGATAGAATTTTGGCGGGGAAATTCTCCGCGCTCAAATAGCAGCTGCGTGATCTCGTTTCGCAGCATCACGCCGCCTATCGTGGAAAGCCCTAGCAGCGCCAAAAGGAAGTAAAATCCGCGCTCCACGAGCGCCAGAGCCTGCGCATCGTCGTGAGCTTTTACAAATTTGCTCATACGCGGAAAGATCGCCGTGCTAAGCGCGATCGCAAAAAGCGCGAGCGGCAGCTGAAATATGCGGTTGGCGTAGTAAAGATAGCTTATGCTGCCGCTAGCAAGGAAGCTCGCAAAGAAGGTATCTATAAACGAGCTTAGCTGAAGTGCCGACGCACCGAGTACGCCCGCGAAAAAATTTTTATAAAAGCCCTGCGTTTGTGCTTTATCGCCCCGCGCAAGCCGCGCAAAGCCGCCAGCCAAGACGCGCAGCATACCGGTGAACTTTAGCGCATAAACGTGCACCGCAAGCTGCAAAAGCCCGCCCGCTACGACGCCGAAGCTAAGATAGAGCACCGCCGTAGCGCCGTCTTTGCCGCGAGCTAGCAGAAGCGCCGCGATCATCGCCAAATTTAAAAGTGCGGTCGAAAACGCCGTCGTAGCGAAGTGATCGCGATACTGAAGCAGCGAGGCAAAGAGCGTAACGACGAAGATAAACGTGAGGTAGAAAAAATTTATCCGCACATACGGCACCGCAAGACCGATCTGCTCGGCGCTAAATCCGTATGCTAAAACTTTAGTAAAAACGGGCGCGGCGAGCAGCACAAGCGCCGTTAAAAGCGCGATGAAAATGCTAAATTTAATAAGCACCGCTGCGGCAAAAATTCCTTTTTTACGCGCGGCGGTAAAGCTAGGCAAAAACGCCTGCGTAAAGGCCCCCTCGCCGAATAGTCTGCGGAAAAGATTGGGTAGTTTAAACGCTACGAAAAATAGATCGCTGTAAATCCCCGCGCCCAAAACCGATGCGGTAAGCAGATCGCGCACGAAACCCAAAACTCGCGAAACCAGCGTGCCTGCGCTATTTGTAAAAAAGCCTCTGAGCATAAATCTCCATTAAATTTTATAAAATGCCAAGGTTGATTATATTATAATTTCCCCTATTTTTTGATTTTGGAGAGAAATTTTTGCGGAATTTAGCCTTTTCGCTTGAAAGCTCGGGCGGGAAAAATACCTTATCGCTACGCGGGCAGTGGAACTATAAAAGCTCGCGATCGCAGCTACTTGCACTAGAAAAAGCGGTAAAAAATCTAAACGAGCTGGAGCTAAGCTTAAGCGAAATTTCAAATTTAGACTATTTCATGGCGCTGATGATCAAAAACACTCTTGCCGGCAAGCGGGTTAGCCTTGTGGAGGATAGCTGCAAAGCTGCTAGAATTCTAAGCTTTATGGATGATAAAACGATCGATTTTAGCTATGTACCCGAATCTCGTAGGCTAAATCTTTTAGCGCAGATCGGACTTTATTGTCATCTTGGAATTTTAGGCTTGCTAAGCCTTGCTGGCTTTTTGGGCGAGTTTTTCTCCAAACTCGCGGCTTTTGTAATTCATCCGATGAAATTCCGTTTCAAAGAAACCGTAAATTTCATCAAAGATAGCGGCATAGACGCGCTTTTCATCGTCTCATTGACGGCATTTTTAATTGGTATCGTGCTTGCTTACATCGGCTCGGATATGCTTTCTAAATTTGGCGCCAGCATCTATATCATCGACATAATGGGCGCTTTGACGCTTCGTGAAGTAGCGCCCCTAATCGCCGCTATCGTCATCGCGGGTCGCTCGGCTTCGAGCTTTACAGCACAGATCGGCGTGATGAAGATCACAGAAGAGATCGATGCGATGAGGACGATGGGCTTTGATCCGTTTTATTTTCTTGCGATGCCGCGCATTATCGCGATGGTACTAATCATGCCGCTAGTCATTTTTATCGCAGATTTGGTAAGTATTTTTGCTCAGATGATAGTGTGTGACGCGTATTTAGACATAGCCTTTAGCGATTATTTGGATAGATTTAAGGCTTCTGTAGAGCTTAGGCATTTTTTAGTAGGTATGATTAAAGCGCCGTTTTTCGGGGCATTTATCGCTATCATCGGCTGCATGCGGGGTTTTGAGGTCAAAGGGAATACCCAAAGCATCGGCGAATACACTACCATTAGCGTCGTAAATGCGATATTTTGGGTCATTGCGATCGACGCGGTATTTGCGGTTTTGTTTTCGGAAATCGGGCTATGAGCGAGCAAGTGCAATCTAGTGGGACCTCCAAAATCATAGTCGCGCGCGATGTTACTACTGCGTACGGATCGCGCATTATGCACGATAGCGTGAGCTTTAGCGTCAAAAGAGGCGAAATTTACGGCTTCCTAGGCGGCAGCGGCAGCGGCAAAACGACGTTAATGAAAACGCTCATATTTTTAAAGCGTCCGCAAAGCGGCGAGATTAAAATTTTCGGACGCGATATTTGGCGCGCGAGCGAGGCGGAGCAAAACGAGATCCGCCTAAAATGCGGCGTGATGTTTCAGTTCGGCGCGCTTTACAGTTCGATGAGCGTGCTCGAAAACGTAGGCGTGCTGCTGCGCGAATACTCTAAATTTAACGAGCGCGAGATAGATGAGCTATCGATGTTTTGGATCCAAAAGGTGGGGCTTAAGAAGGAGGCCGCCGCGCTTAGACCAAACGAGCTTAGCGGCGGTATGAAAAAGCGCGTAGCACTGGCTCGCGCGCTAGCACTTAGCCCTGAAATTTTATTTTTGGACGAGCCAAACTCGGGGCTTGATCCGCTCAGCGCTAGAGCCCTTGATAGGCTTGTTTGCGAGCTTAGAGACAGCCTCGGCGTCACGGTCGTGATGGTCACGCATGACGTGGATAGTATCTTTGACATTTTGGATCGGTTTTTGATCGTGGATAATCAAAAAATCGCCTTTGAAGGAAGCATCGAGGAAATTTCAAGCCTAAAGAATAACCCGCTTGAAGAGCTATTTAAGATGCGACAAAGAGATTGAGCTTTGAAATTTATTTAGTCGAAATATATGTTGCGATGGGTAAATCGGGTAAAATTTAGATAGGCGCAAGTTGAAATTTTAAAATAACGGCAGTAAAATTTTAAATTTTAAACTTCGCTAGGAATTTTAGGCCCCGCAGAGCTTAAATTTTTAAAATTTAGACTTTAGCGGCTCAATCGAAATTTTAAAATTCAGTCGGGTCGCATTTAAGGGCGCATTTGCGGGATAGTGCATTAAATTTTAAAATTTCAACGAGCAAACGGCGTTAAATTTAAATCGGGGCGGTAGAATTTTACGCTAAAATACGGCGCGGCGATATTTTGAAATTTCAAAATGCACGCTAAGCTTTAAAATTTAAACTCAGATGATTCTGCGAATTTTGCAATTATTTGAGAAAAGGCTAAATTTTAAAATTTAAGCCCAAATGGCTATTTTAAGGCATATCGTAGGGCTTAAATTTTACGCTCTGAAATTAGGAGAAAAGATTGGAAAATAGAACTTCATATACTATAGTAGGCGCATTTGTTATGATTTGCGTCGCGGCTCTTACGGCGTTTATGTGGTGGATGCTTACAAAGACCGACCGCGGCGAGAGCTACCGCTCCTACTATATCCACACAAAAGAGCTTCCCGTAGGCATTAAGGAGAATTCTGAGGTTAAATTTATTGGCGTAAATGCGGGCATTATTAAAAGCATCGACTTTGCCGATATAGAAAATGCGATCATCGAGATTGAAATTTCAGTAAAAAGCAAACTGCCGATCTCGCAAGATAGCGTCGCTAAGGTAGAATCTCAAGGCATCAGCGGAATTGCGTTTATAAATATCACGAAAGGAAGTGGCAAGCTTTTCCCGCCGAATGATAAAAAGCCGATAATTGCACTGGATAAAACGCTTCTTGATAAAATCGGCTCTAAAGCTGAAGTCATCACCGATAGCGTGAGTGAGATGATCTTTAAGATTAACGGGCTGTTGTCTAAGCAAAATACCGATAAAGTGGATAGAATTCTATCTTCGATGGATAAATTTAGCGCCGAGCTAAGTGATGAGAAAAAATTCCAAAGCCTAGACGTGCTGCTTGCTAACGTAAATACTCTCATAGCAAATTTAAACGAGCGCGAGAAGGAGCTAGACGCGCTGTTAGATAATCTAAACGCTTTTGCCGTGAGTGCTGCCAATCTATCGAATTCACTGGATAAAACCGCAGGTATCATCACTAAGCGTATCGATCGCGGCGAGTACAATCTAAAAGCGATCTTGGATCCTACGCTTGAGGAGGCAAAAAACACTCTTGGTGAGCTAAAAAAATCGCTTAGAGAATTCCAAGGCGCGATGTTTAGGCTAGAGGACAATCCTTATGATTTCTTTTTTAAAGACACTTCTAAAGGCGCGGATCGCGACGATAAAAAGGAATAAAGATGAAAAATTTTACAAAGTTTACGCTTGCTGCGACGCTAGCAGCGATATTTTTAGGCGGCTGCTTAGCCAAGCAGGCTAAACCATATACCTACTACGAGCTGCGTTATGATCAAAAGCGCTGCGTAAATCCTAGCGGCGCGCGCAAAAATATCTTTATCGACACCATCACAGCGACCGATCTCGTCGATAGGCGTGATATTTTAATAGTGGATTTTAGAAACCGAACGCGGTTCGCAAGCGACGCCAAATTTATCACGATGCCTAGCGAAATGGTATATAAGGCGCTGCTAGATGCGGCATTTTCCACCTGCTCGCTAAATCCGATCTTCGTGCCAAAAGAGCGGGATTTGCGCCTAAAAACCAGTATCGTAGCGCTTCAGATCAATAACGATCAAGCAACCGTCACGATGGGATATGAAATTTTAAATTCTTTAGAAAGCATAAAATCAGGCATCGTCACTAAGCGCGTTTTCGTGCCTGATCCTAGCTCGCAAAGCATTTATAATGCCCTAAATTTAGCGCTTAATGAGAGCATAAATGAAATTTTAAAGGCTCTTAGATGATAGCGGCGATCGAAGGGATTATCACGCGCAAGGAGCCCACTGCTTGCGTCATTAAATGTGCTAGCGGCGTGAGCTACGCTCTTTCATTGTCATTAAATACCTCCGCGAAGCTCACGCAGGGCAAGCTGACCGAGCTTGCGTGCGTACAAATTCTGCGCGAAGATGCCGATTCGCTGTATGGGTTTTTAGACGAGAGTGAAAAAAGGATGTTTGAAACCCTAATCAAGCTTAGCGGTGTAGGTGCAAGCACGGCGATGGCGGTTTGCTCGACGCTCGCTCCGCAGGATTTTGCGCGTTGCGTAGCTACGGGGGATGCTGCGACGCTAACTTCAGTTCCGGGTATCGGCCCAAAGACCGCTAGACGGATCATTGCCGAACTAGGCGATGCGAAGCTAATGGAATTCGGTCCTAGCGAGACTTATAAAAATGAAGCGGCATCCGCGCTACAAAGCCTTGGATTTAAGCGCGATAAGATCAATCAAATTTTAGCGGGCTGCAGCAGCACGAATACGTCAGATCTTGTCAAAGAGGCGTTAAAAAAATTAGCGTAGAAAATAAAATTTGAAGGAAAGCAATGAAATTTGGCATAGTTTTTGGAGCTCAAAGCTACGAGCACGAAGTAAGTATCATCTCGGCAATTGCCGTTAAAAATGCCCTAAAAGGCTGGGACTTGGAGTTTTTATTTTGCGATAAAAATCGTAAATTTTACCGCATCGAGGATAGGAATATGCGCGCGGCATATTTTAAGCAAGGCGGCTATGCTAAAGCAAAAGAGCTTAGCATCGGTGCGGGCGGATTTTTTGAGAGCGGAATGTTTAGCAAAAGCATGCTAGAAGTCGGCACATATATCAATCTAATCCACGGCTGCGACGGCGAGGATGGCAAAATGGCAGCGCTATTTGAGTTTTTTGGCATCCCTTATATTGGACCTCGCATCGAAGCTAGCGTGCTAAGTTATAATAAAATTTTGACCAAGCACCTAGCTGCAATCGCAAATGTAAAAACCTTGCCGTATGAGATCGTAAATCGTACTAGCCTGCCTAATTTTAATTTTCCGATCATCGTTAAGCCCGCCCATTTGGGCTCTAGCATCGGAATTTCGATAGCCAAGAACGAAAGCGAGTTTAGCTACGCGCTGGATCAGGCTTTTGAGCTGGACGACAGCGCGATCGTAGAGCCGTACTGGGAAAACGTAAAGGAATTCAATCTCGCAGGCGCTAAAATAGACGGCAAAATCGTATTTTCAAACATCGAAGAGCCGAAAAAAGAGGGCTATTTAAATTTCGATCGTAAGTATTTGGATTTTTCGCGTAGTGGCGCGATCGAGCCCGCTCGTCCTGGCGCTTTGCTAGAGGGCAAGATGAAAGACGCCTTTACGCGGCTTTATAACGCAGGATCATTCGATGGCGCGCTCATTCGCTGCGATTTTTTTGAAAAAGAGGGCGAAATTTATCTAAACGAGATAAATCCAAACCCTGGTAGCCTCGCAAACTATCTATTTGATGATTTCTCCGAGGTCTTAGCAGCTCTTGCTTCGTCGCTGCCGCCGATGAGGCAGATCCCTGTAAGCTACGAGCTGATTACCAAAATCACCGCTAATAAGTAGCCAATCGTTTAAAATTTTACGCTAAATTTTGCGTAAAATTTTACTTCAAAAGGTCGAGTTATGATAAATCAAGACGAAATTTACACCGCTACCGAGATCGTGCGCAACTTCAGCACCGTTTTAAACAAGATTAAAAACCAAGAGATCAAAAAAGCCCTGATCGTTAAAAACAACAAATTCGAAGCCGTAATGATCAGTATGAACGAGTTTGAGCGGCTCGAAAAAGCAGTCGAGCTACTCAAGGCCGTTTACGCCAAAAGGAGCGGCGGTGGCGAGTAAGGAGCTCGTCTGCGGCGGCGAAAGCTACAAGATCAGCTACGAAATTTCAAATCTGCAGCGCACCGAATATATTTTGGTGTTGCACGGCTGGGGCGCAAACAAGGCGCTTATGTCTAGAGTTTTTGCGGATAAATTCCGCCGTTACGCGTTGGTGTGCGTCGATCTGCCAGGATTTGGCGCCAGCTCGCAGCCTGCGCGCGCCCTTGGCAGCGAGGATTACGCGGAGATTATGCGCGCCTTTATCGCGGCTTTTGGCAAGCAGCCCGCAGCGATTATGGGGCACAGCTTCGGCGGCAAGATCGCCGCATTGCTGGCTCCGCGCAATCTAATACTACTAAGCAGCGCCGGTATCATCGAACCCAAGCCCTTTGCCGTGCGCGCCAAAATCGCGATTTTTAAAATTTTAAAAAGATTTGGCCTGGCGTGGCTTTGGCGTGCGTTTGCAAGCAAGGATGCCGCAGGTATGAGCAAGACGATGTATGAGACGCTAAAAAACGTCGTAAATGAGGACTTTCGCGATATTTTTTCCGCGCTAAGCCCGCAAAATACGCTCATCTTTTGGGGCAAGGACGATCGCGCCACTAGCCTAAAAAGCGGCGAGCTGATCCACTCGCTCATTAAAAACAGCAAATTTTATCCGCTGGCGGGGGATCACTTTTTCTTTTTGCAGAGCGCGGATTTTATCGGTGAGCAGATCGAAAAGGAGCTTAGCGGCAGCTAAATTTAACGATTCGGCGCCGCGCAAGGTTAAAACAAAACGAGATTTGGTGTAAATTTTAAAATTTAGCCGCGAAATTTAAGTGCCGCTAAAAATTGCGCTTTAGATGCAAAAAACAGATCGCGCGAAAAGCGAGGTGGCAGCGAGTGTATTTTAAAAAGCGTTTCAATGCGGCGCTTTAATACGGCTTATCTTGCGGCGCGCGCTTTAAAATTTTGCAATTTGTTTGCGACAAAGATTGCAAACCGAAGCGTAAATTTAAACATAAAAGTCGCGCGTATGCGTTTAAAATTTAGCGGCGCAAAATCCGCTCTTTGGGCGCGTAGTACAAAACGCAAGCCCAAATTACAGCGTGTCGCGTTAAATTTTAAAATTTTAATGCGGCAGCGGGTCATTTCTGTTCCGCGTTCGCGGCAGCCGTATAAATGAGGTGAAACCGCGTGTGTGTATCGTAAAGCAGACGATTAAATTTGGCCGCATAGCTGCGTCATGTATTTGCCGCGATACAAGGCCTATGTGCCGTAAATAATGCAAATCATCGCGCGAGATAGGGTGCTATATCGCAAGATACGCAGCGTACGAAAATTTCAGATCGCGAAAGATAGATACGGCGCGGTATCGAGAACGCAGACGCAGCGCGGCGGCAGTAAATTTATCTAGCGCGACTCGTGCAGCTTTCGCGAGAGCGTGAATTTATGAGCGCGCAAGTTTGTAAAAATAGAATTTGCAAAGCGAGAATTCATAAAATTTGCAAATGAAGTCTAATGTCGGTTAGCCCGAGCTCGCCGCGTTTGCCCGCACAGGCGCGCAAAGCGGGCGCGCAAATTTATAAAAAGGATTTTAAAAGATGAATATAATATTTTTGATCGCGCACGCGGCATTCGTCCTACTGCTAGGCTTTTATCTGATCACCTGTCTACAGTGGTTTTCGTACAAGCCCGCGCGCATCATCTTTCACTTTACCAAGCCCGCGTGGCACCTCTATTTTTTGATTTTGCCGCTGGCGGCGTATTTTGGCTACGAGATCGCAGCGGGCTTGGGTGCGGCTAAATTCGGCGCCGCGCCCCTCTATGCCCTGCGCGCCGCTAAAATTCTAATCGTCGCGGCCTATGCGCTAGCGCTTTATTTTTGGCAAAGAGGGCTAGATAAAAAGCTTGTCTTTACGCCGCGCGTGAAGCGATTTTTTGCGATTTTGGCGGTTTGTGTGTTTAGCTTTAACGTCGCGTTTTATGCCGCGGGGGGCCCGATTTTGCCGATATTTTTACCGCTTGGCGCGGGCCTTGCGGCGAGTTTTGCTTATGAGCGGGCGCAGGCTGCGAAATTTAAGGCTGACGCACGCAAAAAACTGGCCTCGATGCCTTCTCTTACGATCATTCAGATCACCGCGAGCTACGGCAAGACGAGCATTAAAAACTTCTTGTATCAAATTTTAAAAAATGACTTTCGCTGCTACAAGACGCCGCGCTCTGTAAACACGCTAGCAGGGCTCGTGCGCGACGTAAACGAGGCGCTACCCGCAGATACGCAGATCTACATCGCCGAAGCAGGCGCCAGGCTAAGCGGCGATATCGCCGAAATAACAGAGTTTTTGGCTCCGCAGATCGTCGTCGTGGGCGAGATCGGCGCGCAACACATCGAGTATTTCAAAAGCATCGAAAACATCCGCAAAACCAAGCTCGAAGCGCTCACGAGTGCGCGGCTAAAGCATGCGTTTTTGCACAGCTCCACGCAAAAAAGCGCGGACGAGCGCGTCACGATCTACGACGAGGGGCTCGAAATTTGCGGCGCGGATCTGGACGGAATAAAATTTAGCCTTAGCTTGAGCGAGAATGAGCCCCTCGCAAGCGGAGAGAATTCCGCGCTGCGCGCAGAAACATCCGCCGCAGAGGGCGAAGGGCAGGGCGGTTTAAGCCTAGATGCAAGCAGTGCGGCATGCGCGAAAAAAGACAAAAATTCTAAAAATTACGTCGCCGATTTTGACGAAGCAAATTCCATATCCTGCGCCGAACGGGACGAGCGAGAATTTTGTGAACAAACCGCCCGTGGCGATAAAATTTGCGGCGACAGAGAGCAGGGCGCGCAAGAGGCTTCAAACGACCGTAAAATTTCAAACGGGCGGAGAGAACTATGCAAGCGCGAGGAGTTTTTCGCGCCGATTTTGGGTAAATTTAACGCCGCAAATCTCGCTGCATGCATAAAGATCGCGCGATTTTTAGGGCTTAGCACAGATAAGATCAAAAGCCGCGTCGCACACATCGGCGCCGTCGAGCACCGCCTTGCGCGGCTCGATGCGGGCGGCAAGATCATCATCGACGATAGCTTCAACGGCAATCTAAGCGGCATGCTGCAAAGCTACGAGCTGATGCGAAGCTACGGCGGGCGCAAGGTCATCATCACGCCGGGCATCGTCGAGAGCACGCGCGAGGACAACGAGACGCTGGCCGCCAAAATCGATGAAATTTTTGATCTCGCGATCATCACGGGCGAGCTAAATTCGCAGGTGCTGCAAAACAAAATCGACCCCGCAAAGACTATCGTTTTGAAAGACAAGCGCGATTTGCAGCGGGTTTTGAGCGAAAATACGCACAGCGGCGATCTGATTTTGTTTTCAAACGACGCGCCGAGCTTTATTTAAGCGGTTTTGGCGATACGGCTTGTTTTGCCTGACGCCATACTGCGCGATTTAGTAGAGCGTATTTTTAGGCAAAAGGCCTTGAGCGAGTGCGGCGGGTAATTTATAAAGTAGCGCGATCTATCGGGCGATTAGTTTGAGCGTGCGGCGCGATCAGCTCGCGTGCGGGTTGGTAAAATTCGCAATCAAAATTTAAAGGAAAGCCATGGATTTACGAGAAAAGATGCTTAAGCAGCTGCGGGCGTCAAGCGAGGAGAAGTTGGCGAAATTTTCGCAGCGCCTAATACCGACGCCGCAGATTTTAGGCGTGCGCACTCCTACGCTACGCACACTTGCTCGCAAAAGCTTCGCCGCTTTGGGCGGAGCGGACGAGGCGCGGCGCGAGCTGCAAAATTACGAGCCCATTTTTCACGAGGAGTTCGTGCTAAAAGGCTTTTTTATAATGCTTTTGAAGCAGGATGAGGCGAAATTTGCCCTTGCGAGCAGTTTTATCAAAACGATGCCTAATTGGGCGGTTTGCGATATGTTCGCTCCGAAATTCAGAGACGGCGCTTTTGCGGGCGCGCTGCTAAAACAGGCTAAAAGCGGCGTGAGCGAGTTTGAGAGGCGATTTTTCTATGTTCATTTTATGCGACATATGGACGCGATCTCGCCCGAGGAATTTTTTGAAATTTGCGCCGCCGAAAGCGACGAGCGGTACTACGTGCAGATGGGCGCGGCGTGGGCGATAGCCGAGATGTTTATCAAACAGCGCGAGATCACGCTTGCGTTTTTGGAGAGCAAGCGGGCGGTTAAATTTATCCAAAACAAGGCGATATCGAAGATCCGCGATAGCTTTCGCGTAAGCAAAGCCGAAAAAGATGCGCTTTTGAAATATAAAATTTAGCCGCGGCGGAAAGTGGCGGAGGTGAGATGAGCTAATTTTAACCGCTCGAAATTTGCTCGGTAAATCCGAGCTTTAAAACGCAAATTTAAGGAGAGAAAATGTTTAGCAAGGAATTTTTGGAGATTTTGAATTACGAATGCGCCGTGGGTATCGCTACCTGCGCGCACGGCGAAGCTCACATCAGCAACACATGGAACAGATATCTCATCATTAAGGGTGATCGCATCCTTATCCCGGCTGCGGGTATGAAAAAGACGCAAAGCAACGTGGAGGCAAATCCAAACGTCGAGCTTAGCGTCGCTACAAAGGAGCTAGCAGGCAGGTTCGGCGCAGGGCGCGGCTTTGTAGTAAAGGGCACAGCGCGTTTTATTGATAGCGGTGCGGAGTTTGAGGAAACGAAGGCGAAATTTCCGTTTGCTACGAGGCTACTTGAAATCACGGCTAGCAGCGTAAAACAGGTGCTGTAAGCCAAGCGGCGCAGTTTGGGCGGAATTATGGATGGAATTCCCGATGAAATTCCGCCGCGAGCTTTACGATGGAATTTTGCCGTGAAATTTTATCGATGGAATTTTAAAGTTAGTAAAATTTTATCGACGAAACTTCACTTCGCCATAAAATTTTAAAGCCTACAAAATTTCGAAGTTTGCGAGATCCATAAATCTCGCTCAAATTTTTAGAACATAAATTTACGCATCGAAAGGAAAAGTATGAAACGATTAGAGGGAAAAACTGCCGTAATTACGGGCGGAAGCGACGGAATAGGGCTTGGCATCGCAAAGTGTTTTGCCGAAGAGGGCGCAAATTTGATCCTGCTCGGCAGAAGCGAGGAGAAATTAAAAATCGCACAGGAGGCCTTGGGCGGTTACGGCGTGAAAGCTTACGCGATGGAGGCGGATTTGGCGCAAAGCAAAACGATAAAAGGCCTTTGCGAGCGCATTTTAGCGCAATCTCCCAAGATAGATATCCTAGTAAATAACGCAGGGTTGGGAAAATTCGTACCGTTTGAGGCGACCGACGAAGCGCTGCTGGATGCTCATCTAAACCTAAACGTCAAAGCGCCATATCTGCTTACTCAGGGGCTTTTGGGCGCGCTTGCGGCTAGCAAAGGCTGCGTGATCAATATCTCGTCGTATTTTGCGAACCGAATGCTCGTAGGGCGCACCACGACGGCGTATTCGATCACCAAAGGCGCGCTAAATTCTTTCACCAAATCGCTTGCCTTTGAGGTCGGCAAACTCGGCGTGCGCGTTAATGCCATAGCGCCCGGAAGCGTGCTTACGCCGCAGTTTGAGC
Organism: uncultured Campylobacter sp.; assembly: GCA_937990735.1. GTDB lineage: Bacteria > Campylobacterota > Campylobacteria > Campylobacterales > Campylobacteraceae > Campylobacter_B. Next base: position 16,100 of record CALKQT010000025.1, read on the forward strand.
GAAATTTAAGCGCGCTTAGCCCGCAGGGGCGCGAGGCGTTTGAACAGATGGTAAAAAATATCTATCCGCTCGGCAAAATCGGTAGCGCGCAGGACATCGGCGATGCGGCGGTGTTTTTGGCGTCGGACGAGGCGAAATGGGTCAGCGGCGCGATATTTGCGATAGACGGCGGACTTACGACGAATTAGCCGCAACCGGGCGGAATTTTGGGCGCGGGTTTTGCAATATAAAATTTTACAGTGGCGAATTCCGCTGCGAAATTTTACCCAGTAGAATTTCGCAGCGGTAGATTTTGTAATGAAAAATTTAACCGGGTAAAAATTATGGCGACGAATACTGCGCGTAAAATTTCGTAATCTGCGCGAATTCAACGTAAATTTTAAAATTTTCATTGTAAAATTTTGCAGTGCACGGTTTGGGTAAAATTTTACGGCGCAAAATTCAAGCTGCGGCAAAATGGCGCCTGCGGGGCTAAATTTAAAAAGCGGAGCTAGCAGCCGGTTTGAAATAACGAGAAATTGAACGAGATTGGAGAGGGCTTGAAGGTTTTGTTTCTAGCGATTTTAGCGGTGTTTTTGAGCGCGAGTGCGGTGCTTTTGAGCTCGTGCGCGGCTCCGCTGGCGCCTGCGGGCAACGCGCTTAGCGTATACGACATCTACTCCGTAGCGCGCGACCGCCGCAGCGTGAGCGAGGTCGCTAGCGACAAGCTCATCCAGACTAAAATCCAAAGCAAAATTCTATTTACCAAAGGCCTTAGCAGCTGGGATCTGGAGGTCGAGTGCTTCTACGGCGAGGTCTATCTCATCGGGCTACTGGATAGCGAAGCGATGCGCGAGCCGCTACTTGCTTTAGCTAGACAAACCGAAGGCGTGCAGCGCGTGCATACCTATCTGCGCATCAAAAAGCCCGAATATCCGTGCAATTCGTTTGAAATTTTTACAAATTTAAAGAAAAATCTCTTTTCCGACACCGACGTTTCGGGTACTGCGGTGCGCGTGGCGATCGTGGGCTGCGACGTGGTGTTTAGTGGCGTGGTGAGCGACATCGAGCACGAAAAGCACGCGATCTGGTACGCGACGCACGCGCCGGGAGTTCAGGATGTGTATTCGTTCCTGCGCGTGGTGAAAGAGTAGGGCTGTTAAATTTGATCGCTTCGGTACGGCAAATTTAACCGCTTGGGTCGAGCTAAATTTAAAAAGATACGCGCTCGGTTCATTCGGTTTGCTTGCGGGGCGATCGACGTGCATGAAATTAAAATTTTATCGGCACGCAAGATAGCTGGGAATTTTAAAATTTGGCTCACGAGCGCGAGCATTAAGTAAATTTAAAGCTGCCTCAGACGATAATTTCGCAGATGAAATTTACGCCGCAAGCGCCCGCCGTATTAAAACGCTAGGCGCCGATAAAAAGCGCGCTGCGTTTCAAAAGCGGCCGCAAGCGAGCAAAAAAAGCGCTAAATTTAAAGCGAGCTGCCGAGTTAAATTTAAACGTCGCAACCGCACGCATTGCGAGTGAAAATGAGCTAAATTTAAAGTCGTGCCGCCGTTATCGGTAAAATTTTAGCGCCACGGCGCGGGAGTTTGCATCAAAATAGATAATTAAAATGCCCAAGAGGGCGTAAAATTCAATAAATTTAAGGAGAGAAAATGAGCCAAAGCCAAAAATGTACGCACCAAACCGCGTGCGAGCTGCCTAACGTGAGGCTGATCAAGCACCCGCTAATCGAGCATAAGCTCACGATCTTGCGGGATCGGGGGACTGATCCGTTTCAGTTTCGCATGCTCGTCGATGAGATCAGCTACCTGATGATGTTTGAGGCGACGCGCGATCTGGCGCTGCGGGAGGTGAGCGTGCACACGCCCGTGGCGCAAACCAGCGCGTATAAGCTCGCCACAAAGATCATGATCTGCCCGATTTTGCGCGCCGCGCTGGGGATGCTAGATAGCGTATTTAAGCTCATGCCCGATGCTAGCGTTGGATTTTTAGGCTTTCAGCGCGACGAAAAGACCGCGCAGGCGGAGTTTTTTTACGCCAAACTGCCCGCAGACGCCGCAGAGCGCACCGCAATCATCATCGATCCGATGTTTGCGACCGGCGGCACGGCGATCGATGCGGTGAAATTTCTGCTGCAAAACGGCGTCAAAAAGATCAAATTTATCTCCATCATCGCAGCGCCCGAGGGACTTCATAGATTTAGCGAGATCTACCCGCAGGTCGAGGTTTTTACCGCGGCGATCGACGAGAGATTAAACGAGCAAAAATATATCGTGCCGGGCCTCGGAGACGCGGGAGATAGGGTGTTTAATACGCTGTGAGTTTACGCGGCGAAGGGCTTTGCGCTGCGTTAAATTTGCGCGGACAGCATTTTATGCGGCGATAAATTGATCGGCAGCAAGCTTTACCGGCAATGGAATTTTACGCGACGCGAAATCTATTTATAAATATGCGGGTTGCGGCGACGCGGAATTTCATTGCGGCAATAAATTCGGTAGGGCGCGTATTTTTTACGGCGCGCGCAATACGTAGTGAAATTTTAAATTTCGCAGCGCCGTAAATTTGATGCGCTTTAAAATTTTAACTCGTCGTGGAATTTGCGGTATTTTGAAATTTATCAAATAAAATTTGAGCTCCGCGATGTATAAAACACGACGGCAGAGCGTAATCGAAATTTCAAATTTTAGCCCGCTACAAAATATTACGCAACGTCCGCACTGCAAAAATTTACAAATCGTAAAATTTTACAAAAATCGTGCGGCAAAATTCTTACCAAGCAATCTGATAAAGAAGCAGGGCGGCGCACCAGGCGTACGCGAGGAGTAAAATTCTTACTCAAATGATCCGCCCGCGCTAAAATGAAATTTCAAATTTAGTGAGCAAAATTTCGCCTACTTCACCAGCCCCGCTTCCCTTAAAAAGCAGCTCGGCTCGTAGCTAACTTTTCTGATCTTATCAAATTTCGCGTAGCTTAGCACCAGCTCGTCGCGTGCCCTAGTAACCGCCACGTAAAACAGCCGCCGCTCCTCCTCCAAGCTGCCTCCCATCGCCATTAGCTTGAGGTTCGGGAAGCGGTTTTGCGCCATATCAATGAGATAGACGTTGCAAAACTCAAGCCCCTTGCTTGCGTGCACGCTGAGCAGATTTACCCCCTCGCCCTCGCTCATCTCCTTTGCGCCCAGAGTTATGAAATTATAAAAGCTCTGCGGATCCGCGTATTTACCGGCGATCTGCTCTAAAATGCCGCATTTATCGTAGATGCGGGAGATCTCGTCCTTTTTGCGCTCATCGTCTATCTTGCCGTTTTTTAGCGTCGCGCGTTTTGTCGCGATGAAATCCGCCACAAGCGCGAAAAGACGCGAGTTTTTGATCTGCGAGATTAGCGTGGCGGACCTCGCGGCTGAGCCGCTTTTTTTAAAAATTTTATAAATTTCGTGCAAAAATACGGCGCCGCCCTCGGTGATTTTATTGTGTTTTAGCACCGGATGCGAGCGAAAAAACTCGTCAAATTCCAAAGCCTCAAAGCGCGATACTGAGCCGATGATATCCACATCGTCAAAAAGTCCGAGCTGATAGTTTTTTCTCTTTTTTTCAAAAATTTTAACGCTCTCGTCGGGGCGCAAAAGCCCTGCGTGAATGTTTCCGTGCCCAAGCGCGATCAGCGCGTCGAAAAGCTCCTTACTTAGCGCGCTACCGACGCCTTTTGCGTATTCGCACGTGCTCATAAAGGCCATCATATCTTTTGGGTTTATTATCATCGCGAAGATGTCCGTAAAGGCCTTGATCTCGCGACTTTCAAAAAAGCTCACGCCGCCTTTTCGCTTCGCGCCGATACCGAGCTCCTTAAGCGCGACCTCGACGCCGTCGGCGCTAGAGTTGTTGCGAAAGATGACGGCGATCTTTTCGCGCAGAGTGCTGCTTTGCGCGATCTGTGTGGCTACGTGGGCGTATTGTGCCGCCGTATCGTCGTAAACATGCAGCCTAGGCGCGCTAAATTTTCCCTCGCGGCCCACGATCAGCTTCTTTTCGTAAAGGCGCGGATTGTTCGCGATGACGCGATTTGCAAGCGCCAAAATCGCCGAGCTTGAGCGGTAGTTGATATTCAGCGCGTAAATTTTAGCGTCCGCAAAGCGCTTGCCGAAGCTGCCGATGATGTCGATATTCGCGCCGTTGAAAGCATAGATGCTCTGATCGAAATCGCCGACGCAAAAAAGACTTTTCGTCGCGAAGGCATCGATGAGGCTTCCTTGCAGCGAGTTCGTGTCCTGATACTCGTCCACTAAAATTTCATCAAACCGCAGCGGCGCGCCCTTTTGCAGCTCTCGGCGCATCTTTAGCAATACGTCGTTAAAATCGGCGTAATTAAATTTCGCCTTTTCCTCCTCGAACTCGCGCAAAATATCTGCGTAAATTTCGGCAAATTCCGCCTGATCCTCGTATTTTTTGCTAAACCAAGTCCCAAAATCCGCGCTCATCTCCTTGTTTTGATACAGCGAGTACACGTCGTACAAATATGCCCCGCCGTAGGGGCGCGCGTCGCTTACGTGATAAAATTTGCGCCTTTCTACGAGGCTTTTTAGCAGGGTTTTTAGCTCGGCGGGCTGCTTTAGGATCACGCCTTTGCCCAGCTCGCGAAGTAGGGCGTAGGATACGGCGTGGAAGGTGCCCGCGACGATTGCGGAGGTGATTTTTTTATCAAAATGCCGCTGCAAGCGCGCTATCATCTCGCTCGCGGCCTTGTTCGTAAAAGTAAGAAGCAAAATTTTTCTAGGGCTCGTGCCGAGATTTAGCAGATGAGCGATGCGCGCGACGATGGTGCTGGTTTTGCCCGTGCCTGCGCTTGCAATTACTAGATTGTGCCCCGCAGGAGCGGTTGCGGCGGCGTATTGTTCGGTGTTTAGCTTAGCTAGAGCGTCCAAGATTATTCCTTTGCAAAAAGGCGCCATTATAGCCTAAAATCATTAAAATTCTTTGATATAATTGCGCGATGAAATTTTTAAAATTTATGTTAAAAATCGCGCTATTTTGCGCATTTGTATTCGCTCTGTTTTTGATCTTAGACGCGCTTTATCCGCTAAATTTGGATATGCTAAACAAGCAGAAGAGTAAAATTTTATATGACCGAAACGGCGAAATTTTAAATATGCAGATCAGCGACGATCAAATTTGGCGCTTTTACGCGAGCGCGGACGAGATACCGCCGCGGCTGAAACAAAGCGCGATCTACTTCGAGGATCGCTATTTTTACTACCATTTCGGCGTCAATCCAGCCTCGATCCTGCGCGCGGCTACGTATAATTTTACGCAAAATTTTACTAAAAAAAGCGAGGGCAACGTCGAGCGCGTCGGAGCTTCGACGATTACGATGCAGGTCGCGCGTATGATGCGCCCCAAACAGCGCAGCTACAAGAACAAAATCATCGAAATTTTCAACGCCTTTCAGCTGGAGTGGCACTTCAGCAAGGATGAAATTTTAGGAATGTATTTCAACCTCGCCCCATACGGCGGCAATATCGAGGGGGTCAAAACCGCGGCGTATTTTTATTTCAAAAAGGACCTGCGCGAGCTTAGTAACGCTCAAATCGCTCTTCTTAGCGTGATCCCGAAAAACCCGAACAAAAATCGCCTAGACCGCAGATCAAACATCAACGCGCTTAAAAACCGCCTAATTTCGCAGCTGCGAGAGGGCGGCGTGATCTCGCAAAGCGAGTACGAGCGCGCGCTTGCGGAGCCGTTTTCGCCCAGACGCTATGCAGCTCCCAATTATGCGCCGCATTATGCGCTGTTAGCGTTTAGCAATTATAAAATGCAAAATTTTACCGCCAAAGATGACGTAAATTTCACTCAAAATTTAGAGCAGGGCGGCGCGCCCGGCGGAGCAGCGGGGCAAGCAGGCTCGTCTGCGCACGGAGCCGCGGCGGCAGAGTTAAATTTTTCGGACGCGGCTGGTGCCGAATCAAATTTTACAGTTGTGGCGAAGGTTGGGGCGAATTTATCTAGCGCCGCAAACGCGCAGGCGGGGGTGGATTTGAAAGAAATGAATCCCAAAGAGGCGGATTCTAAAACTAATGCGCCGAAGAGTTTAAATTTAAACGAACAAACGAGCTTAAATTTAAACGAGCGCGAAGTCGCAGAATCACAGACTGGCGTAAAACCGAATGAATCAAAAAGCGTAAAACAAAATGAACGAGAGGGCGCAAATTTGGATGAGAGGCAAGATTTAATTAATGCCGCCCGCCCGTCGCAAAATACTCAAAGTCTAAATTTAAACGAGCAACGAGGCGCTGCGCGTTTGCCGCAAAATTTTAGCGCAGATACAAATTCATATAAATCACAAACCGAGTATTCGCCGCAAAATCCGAGTGCGGATATAAATTTAAACAAGCGGCAGAATGTCGCCGACACCGCACATCCGCACCAAGAGCCGCAAAATTCGAAAAAGCTAAATTTAAACGATCGACAAGATACCGCACATTTACCGCAAAATCCGCAGGCAGATACAAACTCTGGCGAGCGGTCGCGTGTAAATTTTATTGCGCAGACAAATTCCGCTTCAGGCGCTAGGGCGCAGGTAAATTCCTATTCGGATGCCAAAATGCAGACGGATTCTGCTGCAAGCGTCAAATCGCAGGCAAATTCCGCTCCCAACGCCAAGATGCCGCAAAATTTCGCTTTAGCCGCCCAGGCGCAGACAAATTCCTACCTGAACGCCAAGACGCAGGAAAATTTCAAAAACTTTAAAGGGAGCTCGCAGCCCAAGGAGCAAACCACGCGAGCGCAGGAGCTTGCGCGCCTAAGCGAGGGTAAAATTTATTCGAGCTTGGATCTGAAAACTCAGATCGCGCTTGAAAATTTCTTAAAAGACGAAATTCTTGAGCTTCGCAGCAAGGGGGTGCGAAACGGCGCAGCCGTGCTGATCGACAACGAAAGCATGAGCGTGATCGCCTACGTCGGCAGCCACGATTTTAGCGCTAATGAGGGGCAAAACGACGGCGTGCGCTCGCAAAAAAACGTAGGCTCGACGCTCAAGCCCTTCATCTACGCCAAGGCCCTTGAGCACGGGCTCATCACCCCTTCAAAGAAGCTGATCGACGCGCCGATAACCTTCGCGGGCTACGTGCCGCGCAACTACAATCAGGGGTTTTTGGGTGCGGTGAGTGCGACCGACGCGCTAAGTCTGAGCCTGAATATCCCCGCGGTGAAGCTAAATTTGATGCTTGGTGACGACGGGCTGTATGAGATGCTATCAAACGTGCATCTGGCGGAGTTTAGCAAGGATTATTACGGCGCAGGTATCGCTCTGGGAAGCATTTCGATGAGCCTAATGGATCTTACTCGCCTTTACAGCGCGTTTGCAAACGGCGGAAAGCTACGAAAGCTCGAAATAGCGGGCGTAAAGATCGGCGACGATGCTAAAATTTTAACCCCGCAGAGCGCTTACATCGTAACGCAGATGCTAAGAAACGCGCCGCGCTCCTACCTCGGCTCGGTGTGGCAAAATACCCTAAACGCGCCGCCTCTGATGTTTAAAACGGGCACGAGCGCCGATGCGCGCGATCTCTACACCGTCGCTCTGACGCCGAAATTTACTCTCGGCGTCTGGCTGGGAAATTTCGACGGCTCCAAGACCAGGGATCTTAGCGGCGGCGTAAGTGCGGCAAAAGTCGCGTTTAATATGTTTGCCTTCCTCGATAAATCGGGCATGCTGGGCGAGGCGGAGTTTGCGCGTCCTGCGGGCGTGAGCTTGCGGCGGGTATGCACCGACGCGTACCGCGAAAAGGAGTGCGCGCAAAGTGCCGACGATCTTACGATCGATGGGGTTGAGCCCAACGAGGAGTGCGAAATTTACGGCACGAGTGAGCTTTTTTATCTGCTAAAACACGGGCTGGTCGATCCGCAAAAGGTACGCGCAGGAAGGTGTGCGGCTAAATTTGCCGCCGTAAAGCCCGTGTTAAACGACATCAACGCCAAAACCTACGAGACCGGCGCGGACGGCTTTTTGCGGCTTAAGGTGCAATGTACGGCGGTTTTTGGCGAGCGGGTATATATCAGACTAAGCGGCGGTTCGCGGGAGTTTATAGCGCTAAATTCCATTGCGTTTACAGGGGAGAATTCCGCGGATTTGGATTCCGAGCATTCTAGTGCGGCGCAGCAAGATAATTTAAAGCAAAATTTTGCAGAACAGAATTCTATAGCACAAAATTCTATGCGACAAAATTTAGCGTCGCAGAATTTAAAATCACAAAATCTTACGAAGCAAAATTCTGCGGGATGGAATTTTATAGCTAAAAATCCAGCCATACGGAATTTGGCGTCGCAAAATTCTATCTTGCAAAATTCTACAGAGCAAAATTCGGAGGCTCAAGATTTCACAGCGAAAAATTTCACAGATCAAAATTCCTCGCAGCAAAATTTCACGGCACGCGATTTCACCACGCAAAGCCTAGCGCCTACAAATTCTAAAGTTAAAACGGGAGAATATTTTGCGCGCACTAATGGCGAGGCTTTTACGCTTAACCTCGGCGCAGGGGATTTTGAGCTTGGCTGTCTGGACGAAAATGCAAATTTCGCTAAAGCAAATTTTAGAGTAAATGAAAGAAAATAAAAGGTTAATTTGTATATAATTTCGTAAAATTTTTGCAAAGGAATTTTATGAAGACAAAACTACTAAGCGCAGCGCTATTTTGCGCTTTGGCTAGCTTTGCCGCAGGCGTAGAGATCAAATACGCTAGCGGGGCTTACGAGATTAGCGGGGTGGACGGCAGTGGATTTAGCGTCACGCAAAAGCAGATCTTAAAATGCACTCCCAAAATCACGGGTACCTACGAAAGCGTGAGCGAGAGCTCAATCAGGCTCTATCCAAAGCCGATGCTTAGCGCCGGGGTTAATTATTCGTGCGAGGCGCGCGGGGTGCGCTTTGAGTTTGAGACAGAGCCTTTTAGCACCGAGCATATCGCGCTTCTGCGTCCGGGGTTAGTGGCAATTAAATTTAACGATGCAGTTAGCAAGGACGCGCTACAGCAAGCGACTAGAATTTACCGCGCGCAGAATTTAGCCCAAAACGACATATCCTACGAGCTTAGCTCACACGATGATAGGAATTTTTTATTCAGCTTCGATCCTAAGGCGCAAAACGTCGTATTGCAAATAGAATCCCTCACCTCAAAAGCGGGCGCAAAGCTGCAAAATCCAGTGGAGCTGCGCACGGACGAGGAGCCTTTTAACGACAGCATTAACGCTTCAAATTTAAGCGGCGTGCAGATCCGCCCCGCGGCTCTAAAAGACGGCTCGCTCGCAGCTAGAGTGTGTTTTCCTAACTATATGGACGAGCTGTCCGCCAAATACGTAAGAATCGCAGGCGTGAGTAAATTTAGCCTCACTCAGCCGCGATATTATTATTACGACGAAGATGAGGAGGGCGGCGAAAGCGACGATCCTTCATGCTACTACTATGCAGATATAGTAAGCGACGAGTTTATGCCGAATAAAAGCTACGAGATTAGGCTGCTAAAGGGCTTCGGAGATAGCTCATATATCTTGCGTGACGAGATCAGGCAAAGCGTAAAAATGGGCGACAGGCTGCCTTTCGTAGCCTTTAGCGATGAGAAAAATTTCATCCCAAAATCCGCTTCGTTAGCATTTAAAAGCTCAAACGTAAATGAGGTTAAAATTTCGATTGCCAAAGTCCCTGAGCAAAATTTTAGGTATTTTTTAAACTTTGAAAGCAACGAAGATAGCGTAGGCGGGCTAGCTAGCGAGATCGCGGTTAAGAGCTTTGATATAGGAGGCGCTAAAAACGCCGTTGCGGAGCATAAAATCGCGATGGATTTTAAAGGCTACGAGGATGGAATTTATAAAATCACGGCGTTTTACAAAGTGGGCGAAAAGATGCAAGAGGTTTCGCGCGTGGCCTATCTTAGCGACATTACGGCTCAAGTGGTGCTGCTTGAGCGCGGCGCGCTAATTTATACTTCTAGGCTTAGTAATGGCGAGGAGCTAAGCAGAGCAAAGGTTAAAATTTACAGCGATAAAAACGAGCTAATCGTAGAGGATAAAACGGACGGAGATGGAATTTTGCGATTAGAAAATATGGAAATTCTAGCTAAGAACCCGCGCTCTATCGAGATTAGCAAGGGGGGTGAGCATGCGTTCGTGCTGTTTAATAACGCCGTAGCAAGCGTCGAGAAAACGATTACTGCAAAGCGTCCGTTCGTTTATCTTGCAAGCGAGCTGATAAGTCCGAACGAGCGGCTTTTGGGCACAATCGTGATGAAAAATCGCGATTTTAGCTCTTTAAAGAATACGCCGATTAAATTTAAAATTTACGATCCTAGCGGCACTGTGGTCATCACGCGCGCGCAAAACACCGATGAGTTCGGCAGCGTTAAAATCGACGAGCTGATGGGCGAGAAAAGCGGCACTTACCGCCTGGATCTCATCTATGAGGACAAAATCATCGCTTCTAAAAGCTTCAGCGTAGAAAATTTCGTCCCAAACCGTATCAAAAATGAAATTCTCACTGCCAAAGACGAATACGGCGCAGATGAGATCATAACTTTAAAGCTAAGCTCAAACTATCTTGCAGGCGCGCCGGCTGGAGATTTGAAAGGCTCGCTGGAAGCAAACGCCTATGAAAAAGAGCTAAAAATTAAAGGCTACGAGGGCTTTTCGTTTCTAAATGATCGCTTAAAGAAAAAGGGCGCTACGCAGCTTCGCAGGGCAGAATTTACGCTAAACTCCGCCGGTAAAAAGGAGCTTGCACTCTCGCCGGCAGCAGCTGATCTAAATGTCTCTAACGCCATAAATATTCTACTAAATTTCAGCGTAACCGAGGAGGGCAAAAACGTAAACGCATATCGCAGCCTGAGCTACCTGCCTTATGATCGTATCGTAGGAATTCGCGCGAGCAAGGATTTTATTTCAAGCGGAGATAGCGTAAAATTCGGCTTTGCGCTACTAGATTCCAAAACTAAAACCGACGTCAAAGGCAAGATCGACGTTGAAATTTACCGAGACGATTTTACTTACGTTTATGACGGCAACAGATACGTCGAGCAAGAAAGCTTTAATCTCGTAAGCGCCGTTAGCACTGATGCGCGCGAGTTTGAGTATAAATTCCAAAACAGCGGCAATTATCTAATCGTCGCAAACGATTACTCAAGCGGCGCGAGTGCTGGCGTGCGCGTGGACGTAAGCGGCTGGGGATATTATGGACGGGTAAACGCTAAAGACGTGCAAAGCGCTAAAATCAAACTCGCAAGCGACAAGGTTAAAGCCGGAGATAAAATTAAAGGCGTCATCAATTCGCCGGTAGAAAGCGGCGTGCTAAATATCTCGCTCGTAGGCGAGCAGGTTTACGACTATAAAATTCTATCCATCAAAGGCGGCAGCGCGGAATTTGAGCTCAGCGTGCCGGATAATTTCGTTGGAGGACACATCAACGCTGTAATCGCGCGCGCTGCGACACCCGCTGCGATGCCGCTTAGAGCCTATGCAAACGTGCCGGTGGCGCTAGATGCGAGCTCGCACAAGGCTAGCGTGCAAATCCTAGCCGAGAAAAGCTACAAAAACGGGCAAAACGCGCAGATCAGCGTAAAAAGCGAGCCAAATTCCAAAGTCATACTATACGCTGTCGATCTTGGAATTTTAGATATCGTCTCACAAGAGGAGCTTGATGCATTTAAGGCATTTGACGTTAGCGCATATTTTGCGATGCGATACTTCGACATTTACGATGATCTTAGCGTGTATCAAACTACTGCAAAAGAGCTAAGCTTCGGCGGCGACGGCGTGATGGCGAAAGCTAAACGAAATTTAAGCCCGGTCGAAAACAAAAAGCAGAAAAAATTTATCAAAATGCTAATCGCAAAAGCGGACGCGAACGGCGAGGCGAAATTTGAGCTTACGATGCCGAAAAATTTCAACTCCACGATCCGACTAAGTGCCATGGCTATCGGAGAGGCGGCTACGATCGGCTCGGCAAACGTCGAAGCCAAGGTCCGAGACGATGTCGTTATAAAGCCCGCCGATCTAACCTATATGGTGCGCGGTGATGAAATTTCCGTGCCGCTAACGCTCATCAATACAACTGACAAAGAGCAAAAAGCGGTCTTGAAGATCAGCTCATCTCCTTCGGTCGCTATAAGCGGCGGTGAGGCAAATTTCACGCTCAAACCGCTTGAGGTCAAGCATACGAACTTCACCGCGAGCGCGCTTGATATTGCGGATGCGAACATTAAATTTGATCTTGACGCAAACGGGCAGAAATTTAGTAGCGATGTAGAATTTGACATAATCAGCCAGTTTCCACGCTCGAAGCTATTTCACGTAAGTTACGGCGATAAGCCGGTAACGCTCAAAATCGATCCGAGCTATAAAGAAATTTATACTCACATCAGTGCTACGCCTAATGCTTTTAGCCTAGCGGACGAGCTATATCTCTATCCTTACGGCTGCACCGAACAGCTTGCTTCAAGAATGATAGCGGTTGATTATGTCGCACGCAAAGACTCCAATAAAACCTTAACCAGCCGCGTAAACGAGTATGCAAGTAGAATTTTATCTCGCCTCAAACCTAACGGCGATTTCGGTTACTGGAGTGCTCACGGCGTTACTAACTACTATGCTTCAATTTACGCAAGCGACGTTTTGCTAGAGCTTGACGCGCGCTATAAATTCCTTAGCAATAAGCAAAGATCGCTAATTTTTAGTGCGCTAAAATCAAGCTACAAGGATCAGGATACGCTCCGCATATACGCGGATTTCGTGCTGGATCAATACGGCAAACTCGATGATGATGAGATAAATTTCGTTTACGACAACGATCTTTATAAAGACTCGCCGATGGCTAGTATCACCTTGGCTGCGATACTTAAGAAGCACAATATGACGACTGAGTTTGAATTTATGCTCGAAAAAATAGATGAGGCGAATTACGATTACGCTGATAACGGAGCGGGTTTGACATTTGCTAGCGACATAAGAGATGCTGCCTTTAAGCTCTACGCATTCGGCAAGGCTGGCATCAAAGATGATAGCACGGCTCGCACGGTCGATGCGATCATTCGCGATCTAAAAAATATAAACAACACGCAGGAGCGAGCAAGCGTAATACGCGGATTTGATGCGTATTTTAAGGACTCGAAAAAAGAAGCCCATTTTGCATTAAAATACGACGGCGAGGCGAAAAATTTTAATTCACCTCTGGATACCAAACTCGCGGTAAAAGACGGCGCGATAGAATTTACGCCGATGAGCGGCAATGGCGAGCTATTTTTTACCGCTCTTGGCTTTGGATATGAAAGCGCGCCTTTAAAGCATGAGGCTTTGAGCATACAGAGCCTAAACGCTCATTCTATGGATAGCAAAAGGATTGAAATTTATCGTGAATTTATAGATGCTCGCGGCAACATAGTCGATCTAAATAGGCTTAAAGTGGGGCAGAAAATTTACTCTAAGATCAGCTGGCGAGCGAATTATTATCTTTATAATTTCGTAATCGACGAGGCGATGCCTAGCTGCTTTGAAGCAGTCAATGAGCGCCTGGGCTCAGCTGCGCAGGCTAGAGTCGAGGGCATTCAAGATAGCGTAGCACTAGAACACACGGAGTATCTGTATGACCGAGTGCTTCGCTTCCCAAAAAGCGGCTATTTCTATTATGATCCGCGAGACGGAGAGAATAGCAGCGGCGTCATCTACACGCCGATAAACGTCATTATGGCGGGCTCGTGCGCGCTTCCTGCGATCTCTATCGAGGATATGCAATACGAGCAGGTAAATAACTACGATCTGCAAACGCTTAAATTTAAAGTCGCTCGCTAAGGCGTAGCGATTTTAAAGCTCGGCGCGGATTTTGCATTTATTGCGATTTTCGCGCCGAGATTTTTTATTTTGGGCGGATATTTTATAAACGAACACTCCCTTGTAAATTTTAAAATTTCTAAATTTTAAATCCAGCTTGCCGAATTTCAAAATTTTATATTGACGCTTATATTTCATAGCTTTTTACTATCTATTTATAACGTTATTCTATTTGACTTACCTTTAAATTCGAGTTATCATTTATTTTAAATATACACTTTCAATTAAAGGAGTTGCAAATGCAAGACGTATCAAGACGTAGTTTTTTAAAGATTAGCGCGGTGAGTGCGGGGGCACTTGCGCTGGGGGCTAGCAGTGCGACTGCAGCGCAAAGCGCCAAGGACGTAAAATTCGACGAGGAATACGATATCGTCATCATAGGCACTGGTTTTGCGGGACTTGCCGCGGCGATTAAGGCTAGCGGGCGCGGTAAAAAGGTGCTTATCTTAGAAAAGATGGGTCGCGCGGGTGGAAATTCCGTCATCAACGGCGGAAACATGGCCGCTCCGATGAATAAATTTCAAGTCGCACAAGGTATCAAGGATAGCAAGGAGCTTTTCATAGCCGATGCCGTAAAAGACGGACTTGGGCTCAATCATACCGATCTTTTGGGCGTGATGTTTGATCGCGCAAACGACGCCGTGGATCTTTTAACTAGCTGCGGAGCGGAATTTAGCGACAAGCTGATCTTTGAGAGCGGCCACAGCGTCGCAAGAAGCTTGCAATCGACCAACGGCTCGGGCTCGGGCTACATCCAGCCGATGATGGGCAAACTTCAAAACGATCCTAATGTCACGATCAAAACCCGCACGAAATTTGACGATTTTATCGTGGACGACAGCGACCGCGTCGTGGGCGTAGAAGCTCGCGAGGAGTATAAATTTGATCCAAAGCTCTTTAGCGACGATCTTGAAAATAAAAGCGGCGAGAAAAAGAGCTATAAAGCCAAAGACGGCGTTTTGCTAGCTTCGGGCGGATACGGACGTGATCTATGGTACCGCCAGATCCAAGATCCGCGCGTAGTGCCTAGCATAGACAGCACCAACCATCCGGGAAGCTCGGCGGGAGCGATGCTAGCGGCAAATAGGATCGGCGCATTTACCCTTTTAACATCGTGGATTCAGTTCCTTCCATATTGCTCGCCCGATGAGAAGGGCTTCGGCGCTGCGGTAAATTTTACTAATCACTGCTGCAACACCTACGGTCTTACCGTCGATCCAAAGACGGGCAAACGCTTTATGGACGAGCACGCGGGGCGCAAGATTAAGGCAGACGCTTGCTTCAAGGTCATCGCCGAGAGCGAGAAAAATGACAACTATCCGGTAAATGTCTGCGACTCCCAAGCCGTCGCCGCGCGTAACCCGGTTTATACTTCAAGGCCTCTAGAAGCGGGCGTCGTGAAAAAATTTGACACGCTAGAGGAGCTTGCGAAGGCTTACAATCTGCCGCTGGAGCCGTTTTTAAAGACCGTCGCGGATTATAACTCTTACGTCAAAGCGGGTAAAGATCCGGAATTTGGCAAGGTTGTCGATAAACTGGACGGCATCGACGTTTCCAAGCCGCCTTTTTACGCAAGTCGCACGATGCCGAAGGTGCACCACACGATGGGCGGACTTGAGATCAACACCAAAGCTCAAGTCATCTCTAGCCTTACTCACGAGCCGATCCCGGGGCTTTGGGCTGCGGGCGAGGTAACCGGCGGCGTGCACGGCGCGAGCAGGCTCGGAACCTACGCGATACTTGATTGTATGGTTTTTGGAATGATCGCTGGCGAAACAATCGGGGCTTAAATTTAGCGCCCGCGAAATTTCGGCG
>CALKQT010000026.1 GCA_937990735.1 uncultured Campylobacter sp.
TTTAGCCGCAAATAAAGCTTCCTAGGGCTTCAAGCTCGCATGCGGTTATGGCAACTTCAAGCCCCGAAACAATCGTAAGTTTTGCAAGTTTTATAAATCCGCGACATTAAATTCTAAAAATTATGAGCTACTTAGGAGGCGAAAACGTCTATTTTTTCGCTTCTTTCTGTGCGGTCGGCGGGTCAAGCTGCATGATCTTATCGCCTAGGCGCTGAAAATTTGCAAGGCTTTTTAGGTGGAAATACGCTAGCTCCAGATATCCGCGGCGCGCGAAATCCGCAAGCTTTTTATCGCTTAACTTCAAAAGCTTTTCGCGATTTACGACCGAAAAGCCGTTTAGCAGGGACGATTCCTTGCCGCTAGAGTTGATACCGAGCTCTTTGGCTTCTAAAATCCCAGCCTTTTGAAATTCCGCCGCCGCAACGCGCGTGCGCATATCTAAATCGGCGTAATTTTTCATCACCTCTTTTAAATTTTCCAAAAACGGCGTCGGCTTGCCGTCTTTAAAAAGCGCCTCGCCGTCGCCTTTGATCTGCTGCGCGTCCTTATCGAAGCAGATCGCCGTCTGTTCGCCGATCTGAGCTAGGAAAAACGGATAATTCTGCACCGAAGAAGGCACCGTTCCTTTATAATCCTTATCGATTAGAACGTTTTTGGTACGCCCTAGCAGCGCCACCATTTTGGGTTCTTTTTCAATGGTAAATACGATAACGAGGTTGTCCGCGCAAAACGGGATCTCCGGCGCGATCACCGGTACGAAAGGCGCGGTGGGAAATGCGTCTGCGTGATATTTCAAATCCGCGTGTTTAACGCTATCTAATACGACTGGGGTCATGTTGATCCTTTAAAAAATTTTAGCAATTATATAAAAAAGAATATTAAAATTCTAAGAATTTTGAAATTTTGCTCGTTTTCGTTCGGCGAAATTTAGACTTTTAAAATTTTAAATTTAGTAAAATTACCTTAAATTTAAAGGAGCGCAGATGGATTTAAATGAGCTTTTAGCGCTCGCGACGGACGCCGCAAAAAAGGCAAACGCCGCAATAATGCAAAACTACGACAAATTCGACATTTTCATCAAAGCGGACAGCTCGCCGCTTACGAATGCGGATCTCGCGGCAAATGATGTAATAATGAGCACCCTGGAGCCTAGCGGCATCGCGATCTGCTCGGAAGAGTGCGTATTGGATAACAAGCGGCGCATGAGCGAGGAGAGATTTTGGCTCATAGATCCGCTGGACGGCACGAAGGAGTTTATCGCGCGCAACGGCGAGTTTTGCGTCTGCATCGCGCTTATCGAGCATGGGCGCCCGATTTTATCGGCGATCGGCGTGCCCGTAAGCGGCGACATATATAGCTCGAATGGCGGCGGAGTTTATAAAAACGGCGCGCTGCTCGCTCGCCCCGCTAGCGCGCCGCAAATCTTCATGCACGGCCGACATAGCAAATCCGAAAAATATCCGCAATTTGCGCAAAAATTTAAAATGCAGCTAGTGCGCAAAGGCTCTGCAATAAAATTTTGTATCTTAGCCGAGGGGGGCGCCAGCGCATATGCGAGATTTAGCGATTGTTCGCTTTGGGACATCGCCGCGGGGGATTTTTTGCTGCATCAAAGCGGCGGAATGGTAGTGGATTTAAAGACGATGAAAGCACCTCTTTATAATGGAAAAAGCTTGATAAATAACCATTATTTGGCGGTCGGCGCGAGTGCGATGAAAAATTTATCCAAAATGTTAGAATTTGCAAAGAATTTTTAAGCTAAATTTATAGTAAACGCTCTATAATATAAGTCCAAAAATTTTTTATCAAAGGATAAAAACATGAAGGGCTTTACTATGATCGAATTAATTTTCGTGATCGTGATTTTAGGTGTTTTGGCGGCAATTGCCATTCCAAAACTAGCAGCTACACGCGATGATGCAGAGGTGGTGAGGACGGCGCATAACGTAGCTACGTCACTCAACGATTTAATGGGTTACTATACGGCACAAGGTGAATATAACCAGGATTTTTCACAAATGATGAATGTGCCAAATCCTATAAAGGTTAAAGGTCATATCTGCGCTACATACACATATGATAACAAGGAGCAAGTGACTTTAACCAAAGGGAGAGATGGCTTATGTGATCGGGTATGGAGTATGCCGGGACTTAAAAATATAGATAATATCTATAGCTCAAATGCTCTTATTATAGTCCAATGACCTATTTTGCGTGGGATTTAAAATCCCACGCCTTTTTATTTATAAATCCAAGCAAAATTCCAACCATCCAAATAATTGCGAAAAATATAAAGATAAAGCTCCAAAATTGCGCCAGATCCACGCTTTTACTTGCCGGGAATAGATACCAACCTCCGCTATAAAGCGCCGTTAGTTTGGCTTGCAGTCCGTCTAGCGTTGTATCGGTTGGCACCGCTGGTACGTCGAATGCGCAGCTGTTAAATGGCTTAAAAATTGGCACTACGCTTAGATCAAAATTTAAAAATTTCACCGCTCCACCACAGCCGCTCATCCCGCTCATATCTCCGCTCCCTCGCAGTACCGTGTGAATTTTAGCTAAATTTAATGACGATACGAAGCCCAGCGTCGCGCCGTAAAACCACACCGCATATCCGCAGATCACGCCGTAAACGTCCTTGCCGCAAACCGCTAAAATCACCGCTCCTAGCGCTATGGCGCAAAGTGCGAATCTCACGTGAATGCTAAAGCTTTCCGGATAGATAAAAAGGAATTTTTGCAAGAAAAAATATGAAAACGCTAGCCAAAAAAGCGCCCAAATAGCGCAAAAGGCGAGAAATCTTTTAGAGTATCTGTTTTGAAATTTTAAAATCATAAAAATCCTTTCCGCGCATAATTTTATAATAAATTGCAGATATTTTTGCTAAAATCCTAGCTTTTATAGCAAAAATTTCAAGCAAAGGGTAAAATTTTGAGGAATTTTTTACGCAGATTAGAAAGAGCTTTTGATGCGTTCGCAAATATTTTAGGCGTATTAAGTATCGTATTTTTGGCGCTTTTAGTTATAGTCGTTTTTTACAATGTTGTGGCGCGTTATCTTTTTCCAGCTGCAAATTCCGTCGCTATGCAAGAACTTATGTGGTGGCTATATTCGGCGATGTTTTTATTCGGCGTGACCTATGCGCTCAAAGAAAATGCCCATGTTCGCGTGGACATTTTTTACGAAAAATTTAGCCCCACTGCAAAAGCGCTCATAAATATCTTAGGCACGATATTTTTCATTTTGCCTTTCGTGGCGCTCGTGGCGTTTTTTTCGATCGATTATGTGAGCGAGGCTTATACGAGCCATGAGGCCAGTGCCAATCCCGGCGGTATGCAGCATCTTTGGATCATCAAGTCCGCAATCACGCTTAGCTACGCGTTTTTATTTATCTACGCATTTGGATTTTTGATTAAAAATATTAACGCCCTGCTTGATGTTAGGGAAAACAAGGGCTCGGAATTTCTTAGTGGGAATTCTTCGGGCGCGCAGAGTGTGTGAGGGCAAAATGAGCTTAAATTTAAAATTCTATAAATTTTACGCTTTTCGCGCTTGGGCGGAATTTTGCCACGGCGAGATAAAAGGTGGCGAGCTATGATAGGCATAGTGATGTTTGCGGCAGCGCTTTTTATGCTGCTACTCGGTTTTCCCGTTGCGTTTACGTTCGGCGCCGTGGCTGTGATTTTCGGCTTTATCTACGGACTTAGTGAGGCGTGGGATTACGCGCAGGGCTTTGAAATTTTAACTGAAGCTTTCGAGGATATGAGCAGGCAGTTTTTTTCACTGATGCCTAATAGAATTTACTCGATTATGGAAAATCAGCTGCTAATTTCGGTGCCGCTTTTTATTTTGATGGGTATGATTTTGCAAAAGACTCGCCTTGCGGAGCGTTTATTAGAGTCGATGGCATTTTTATTCGGCGGCGTACGAGGTGGCGTGGCGATCAGCACCGTTTTGGTGGGCGCGCTACTTGCGGCTACGACGGGCATCGTGGGTGCGACTGTCATCGCTATGGGCGTCATCAGTCTACCCGTGATGATGAAATACGGCTATGATAAGCCACTGGCTACCGGCACCATCGCTGCTGCGGGCACGCTTGGGCAGATTATCCCGCCCTCGATCGTGCTAATTATTTTAGGCGATATACTTTCGGTTTCTGTAGGCGATCTTTTCTCTGCAGCAGTTATTCCGGGGCTCGTGCTAGTGGGTTTTTATGTGATTTATATCGCGATTATTTCATATATTTGCAAAGATTATGCGCCGCCTGTTCCACCGCTAGAGGGGCTTAGCAAATCAAAGCAAATTTTTATCGCGCTTAAAAACGTCGTGCCGGTGCTCGTGCTGATTTTGCTCGTCTTAGGATCTATTTTTGCTGGCATCGCTACGCCTACGGAGAGCTCGTCGGTAGGCTGCTTGGGTGCGATAGCGCTAGCTGTTTTATACCGCACATTTTCGTTTAGGCTGATCTATGACGCACTAAAAAATACCGCTAAAATTTCGGGCATGGTTTTTATGATTTTGATGGGCGCCACGGCATTTTCGATGATTTTTTCTTACACTGGCGGAGACGAGGTCGTGAAAAATTTTATGGAGAATCTGCCCGGTCAAGCATGGGGATTTATCGCGCTTACGATGGTAGTTATCATAGTGCTTGGATTTTTTCTCGATTATGTCGAAATTTCATATATCATTTTGCCGATACTTTTGCCGATAGTAGAGTCTTTGCATATCAATCCCGTGTGGTTTGCGATCTTAATCGCTGTAAATTTACAAACATCGTTTATGACGCCGCCATTTGGATTTTCGATATTTTTCTTAAAGGGCGTGACGCCGCCGCAAATCCATACCACGGACATTTACAAGGGCGTACTGCCTTTTATTTTATTGCAAATTCTAGTGCTATTAACGCTCGCAATCTTTCCGGGGGTTTTCGGTTTAAAAGCTTTTTTAGGCTAGAAATATTAAAATTCACGCTAAATTTAACCTAGGAGCTAAAAATGGCTAAAAAGCTTATCGATGTTATGGATACGACCTTTCGCGACGGATTTCAGTCGGTTTTTGGCGCGCGCGTGGCGATGGAGGACTTTCTACCCGCCGTTAGCGCGGCCAAAGATGCGGGCATCACGCACTTCGAGTTCGGCGGCGGCGCGCGGTTTCAGAGCCTGTATTTTTACCTAAACGAAGACGCGTTTGAGATGATGGATAAATTTAGAAGTATCGTGGGGCCTGAGGCGAACCTACAGACCCTTAGCCGCGGCGTCAATACCGTCACGCTCGATACCGGCAGCCGCGAGATCATCGATCTGCACGCCAAGCTTTTTGCCAAGCACGGCACGACGACGATTCGAAATTTCGACGCACTAAACGATGTGGAAAATTTAAAATTTAGCGGCGAGTGCATACATCGTCACGGCCTTAAACACGAAGTTGTGATTACGATGATGGATCTGCCGCCTGGATGTAGCGGCGCGCACGATGCGGCGTTTTATGAGAGAATTCTGCGTCAAATTTTAGACGCGCAGATTCCGTTTGATAGCGTCTGCTTCAAAGACGCAAGCGGCACCAGCAGCCCGCAGAAGGTCTATGAAACGATCAAGCGCGCGCGTAAAATTTTAGGCGACGGCGTGCATATCCGCCTGCACACCCACGAGACGGCGGGAGTTAGCGTCGCATGCTACCAGGCTGCGCTCGTTGCGGGCGTAGATGGCATCGACCTTGCCGCACATCCCGTAAGCGGCGGCACGAGCCAGCCGGACATCCTCACGCTGCTGCACGCGACGAAGGGGCAAAATTTCGACCTGGGCCTAGACGCAGAGAAAATTTTAAAATACGAAGAGGTTTTGGGCGAGTGCTTGAAGGATTACTTCATGCCGCCCGAGGCTACGCAGGTAAGTCCGCTCATTCCGTTTTCGCCGATGCCCGGAGGCGCGCTTACGGCAAACACTCAGATGATGCGCGATAATAAAATTTTAGACAAATTCCCAGCCGTCATCAAGGCTATGCGCGAGGTCGTCGAAAAGGGCGGCTTCGGCACGAGCGTAACGCCGGTTAGCCAGTTTTATTTCCAGCAAGCGTTTAACAACGTAATGTTCGGCCCGTGGAAAAAGATCGCCGAGGGCTACGGCAAGATGGTGTTAGGTTATTTCGGCAAAACGCCCGTTAAGCCGGATGACGGCGTGATTAAGCTCGCCGCCGAGCAGCTGGGACTACAGCCTACGACTAAACACGCCGTAGATATAGCCGATGCCGACGATAGCAAGAGCGTCGCGTATGCGCAGAAGATTCTACGCGAGCAGGGCATTGAATCTAACGAGGAGAACATATTTATCGCGCTTGCGTGCAAAGAAAAGGGCATTGCGTTTTTAAAAGGCGAGGGCAAGGTGATGAGTCGAAAAAAAGAGGACGTAGCACCCGCCGCAAGCCATCAAGGCGGTATTTCTAAAAACGGCAAATTTGACGTTAAGATTAACGGCAAAATTTACAACGTAGAATTTGCCGGACAAAACGTGCTCGTAAACGGCGATCGATACGACGTCAGCTTCGATACCTCGGCGCCCGCAAAGCCGCAAGTGCAAGCTAGCCCCGAAAGCAAGGCAAGCGGCACGGACGATAACGATATAAAAGCGACGCTTCCTAGTAACGTATTTAAAATTTTAATAAAGGAAGGCGACGCTGTTAAGGCGGGGCAGAATGTCATCGTTCTTGAAGCGATGAAGATGGAGATAAATATTGAAAGCCCGCGTGATGGCATAATCGATAAAATTTTGATCGCTCAAGGCGATACGGTCGATGCCGATCAAGTGCTCGCGATTTTAAGATAAGCTCTAAAATTTAGGCGGGCGCTTCCGCCTAAATTTCATGGCGACCATCCTCGGTGCTTAAGCGAGCTCACCTAAATTTTAAGCTATAATAGCGCAATCTTTTATCAAAATTTAATTTAAAAAGGACGCAAAATGACAACTCCGAACGATCTGGATAGATTAGGTCTTAAAAATATCAAAAAAATCAACCACAACCTAAGCTACGACGAGCTTTTCGAGCTTGAAAAGGCGATGAATGAAGGGCGCGTGTCAAGCAACGGCACCTTTATGGTTGATACGGGCATCTTCACGGGTCGCAGCCCAAAGGATAAGTACTTCGTAAAACAAGATCCCAGCCAAAAATACATCGCTTGGGGCAAGGTAAACCAACCTATCTCAAAAGAGCTTTTTGACAAGCTTTTAGCCAAAGCCAAAGCTCAGCTAAGCGGCAAGGAAATTTTTATCCAGGACGCATTTTGCGGCGCTAGCAAATCCAGCCGTAAAAACGTGCGCTTCGTAACCGAAGTCGCATGGCAGGCGCATTTTGTTAAAAATATGTTCATCCGCCCAAGCGAGAGCGAGCTTGCGGAATTTCATCCGGATTTCGTCGTTTACAACGCGTGCAAATGCAAAAACGAAGATTACGCGAGCGACGGGCTGCATTCCGACGTTTTCGTTATCTTTAACGTCGAGGAAAACGTCGCGGTTATCGGCGGCACCTGGTACGGCGGCGAGATGAAAAAGGGAATTTTTTCGATGATGAACTACTGGCTGCCGCTTGCGGGCAAGATGTCGATGCACTGCTCGGCAAACGTGGGCAAGCAGGGCGACACGGCGTTATTTTTCGGCCTAAGCGGCACGGGCAAAACGACTCTCTCGACCGATCCAAACCGCAAGCTAATAGGCGACGATGAGCACGGCTGGGACGATGAGGGGATATTTAACTTTGAGGGCGGCTGCTACGCGAAGTGCATAAATTTGGACCCGAGCAGCGAGCCTGAAATTTACGCCGCGATCAAACGCGACGCGCTACTTGAAAACGTGGTCGCGGATGAGGCGGGCGTCGTGGACTACAAAGACGGCAGCAAGACCGAAAACACCCGCGTCAGCTACCCGATCTATCATATCGAAAATTACGAGCCAAGCTCCGCGGGCGGTCATCCCAAAAACATAATCTTCCTAACCGCCGACGCATTCGGCGTTTTGCCGCCGGTCGCAAAGCTAAGCAAAGAGCAGGCGATGTATTATTTCCTAAGCGGATATACGGCAAAAGTCGCGGGCACCGAGCGCGGTATCACCGAGCCGGTGGCGACCTTTAGCGCGTGCTTCGGTGAACCGTTTATGCCGCTGCACCCGACCGTTTATGCTAAGCTGCTAGGCGAAAAGATCGACAAGCACAACGTTAGCGTCTATCTCGTAAACACCGGCTGGAGCGGCGGCGCGTACGGCGTGGGCAAGCGAATGAGCATCAAAGCCACGCGCGCGTGCATAAACGCAATCCTTGACGGCAGCATCAAAAAGTGCGAATTTGAAAATTTTGGTATTTTTAACCTCGCGATCCCAAAAGAGCTCGCAGGCGTCGAGACGAAGCTGCTAAATCCGATCAATACATGGACGCACCCGGCGGAATATAAAATCACGCGCGATAAGCTCGCAAAGATGTTTGAAGAGAATTTCAAACGCTACGAGGACGTAAAAGAGGGGGTCGAGTTTGCTAAAGCGGGCCCTACGGCTTAGGCTCCTGGGCCTTGGGGCGATTTGCGCGCTTTTTGCCGCATGCGAAAACACCCCCTCAAATTTAAAACAGCCGCTCGTTGCGATGAGCGGCTTTTCCTTTTACGACGATCCGCTAAGCTACATCAACAATGTGCGCGCAAAATCGGGGCTAAATCAGCTTTCGCAGAATGAAATTTTAAATACCTCCGCGCTTAATCACGCAAAATATGTCGTCGCAAACGAGGCGATGTCGCACGACGAGACTCCGGGCAAGCCGAATTTTACGGGTGAAAATCCGTCAAAGCGCGCTTTTTACGCAGGCTATAATGCCGTCGTGAGGGAAAATTTATCCTATAACTCAAGCGATCTAAAAAGCGCGATCGACGGGCTACTCAGCGCGATTTACCATAGATTTGCATTTTTGGATTTTGCCTCGGATGAGATCGGCATCGGCTATTTTGAGCACGACAAAAAAAGTAGCTACGTTTTTGAGATGGGAAATTCGCGCCTCAACGCCTTTTGCTCGCGGAATTTAAACGACGAAGGAAGCGGCAAATTTCTACTTGGGATGTGTAAAAACGAAACGCTACGGATGAGGGAGGATAAGTTCAAAAGCGCCACTGCGCTAAACTCGCGCCCTTACGTCTATTACCCGAACGACGAGCCCGCGCTTGCGTTTTTCAGCAATGAAATTCCAGATCCCATGCCTGAGTGCAAAATCACCGCAAACCCAGTAAGCGTGGAGTTTAATGCCGAGGGGCCGCCCGTAACGATGAAAAGTTTTAAAATTTACGAAGGCGACAGGGAGCTTCAAAACGTTAAAATTTTAGACAAAAACTCCGATCCTAACGCCATTTTAAGCGATAGGCAGTTCGTGCTTTTCAGCAGAGAGGTTTTTAAATTCGACGCCAAATACGGCGCGGAATTTAATTACGAGCAAGGCGGTAAGCAAAAGACGCTACGGTGGGAGTTTATCACGCAGGCGCCTAAATTTAGATACTTCGTCGTGCAAGGCGGAGAAAATCTGAGCGTAAAAAACGGCGCGTTTTACGATATATTCGTGGCTCCCAAAGACTGCAACGATTTGATGAAAAGCTACAAAACCAGCTACTCTTTTATGGATAAGCCAGAAATTTCAAGCCCCGCGGCAAATATGCTGCGCGTAAAGCTAAACGGCGCAAAGGGCGCAAAGCTTGAAATTTCGACAGATAACGGCGCGATAATAAATCTGTATCTAAGCGACGACTCCAAAAGCTACGGCGGCATGGGTAAAATTTACGCCGCAATCGCGGCGGTTTTAGCGGCGATCATCTTGTTTTATCTTTTGGCAAGGCGCAGAGGGCAATAGGCGAAACCTATTTTTGCGACCTCTGCTTTTGTCTGCACGCACAGGGGCGCATAATGCCTGTTTAGCGTGAAATTTAATGCAGAGCTCGGCTTTTAAATTTCATCCCCGTTTATCTCATCCGCAAGTTTTAAAATTTTAGCCTGTACCGCCTCAGGAGCGTAGATATCCATCCACTCTATCCCATTCGAAGCGCTAAAAAGCACGGCGATCCGCCCCTCGCTCATCGCACGCTTGGCAAGTTTGGTTGCCGAGGGGCTGTTGCCCATATTTGGCGTCTCGTCTATGCTTATCTCGGCGCAGCGGCGCAAAATAGGCGCCAAATCAAACTCTCCCTCAAGCAAAATAATAACCGAGCCGCGCCTAAAACTGCAGGCGTTCCAAAAGATCTCGGCGCCGTTTACGCATTCGCGCGAGAGATCGAGGCGAAATTTACCCCGCTCGCGCACGAGGAAACTAAATTCGCTCAAGTTTAGCGGGTGCTCCACGTTGCCGAAGGCTCCCACGATGCTATCTTTGCGGCCGTTATAGACATAGGCGGCGAGCGCATTTTGCAGTAGCGGCGCGATGATCTGATCGTGCGCGCTCGTATGGTCGCCCTCTCTGGCGCGGCCTGGGATCTTTACGAAAAATGGCTTGAAATACTCCATAAACGCTCCTTAAGCTTATAAAATTTGCTCGCTTTTGCTTTTAAATTTAGCGTTCACGGCGGTTAAATTTAGCCTGCTGTCGCCGCATTTTCGGCTCGCCTTTCAGCCGCTGCCGTTTTAAATTTCACTCTTTTATCTACTATCGCAGCTCCTTGAGCTTATGTATCGTTTTTATCTCTATCAAATACAACTTGGATGGCGGTTTAGATTTACACAAAATACTTGCGCGCAGCATCCTTGCTCTCAAAGGGGCTTACGCTCAGCTCGCTGCCCTCTATGAGCAAGGCGTAGCGGCGCGCGGCGTCCGTTTTGGCGTATGTTAGCGCCAGCCTCGCCGCAAGCTCTCTATCCGCCTCGCTCGCGCCTCTACTTAGCAAGCTTAGCGCGCCCACAACGTCGTCTTTAAATTTTATCTCGCTAAATTTCGGATTTTGCACGGCGGCAAGCTTTTTGTTGTCGCTCTCATCTCGCCCGATTATGAGCTTGGCACCCTCAGGCAGGCGCAGATGACGCCCGAATTTTAAAATTTCAGCGTCCGCGGGCGTTTCGATCTTTTCAAATTTTACCGCATCCTTGATCCGCTCGCTGAAGCTCTGCACGGTTAGCAGGCAGCCTCCTGCGGGCGTTTCGTAATCATCAAAGCCGAACTCCGCCGCCAGCTGCATCTGTCTAGCCCGTCCGCGCCCGCTGATGTCAAGCAGCGCGCCCCTATCTACCCAGCCCTTGATCTCGGGCGTCGTGGGCGGCAGCAGCTTCGCGCACAGCGGACGCAGGATCAGCCCCTCCTCATCGCCGCTAAGCCCGCCGACCTGAGCTAGAGCCTGCGCGCGCTGGCTCATCGGGCGCTGTCCGAGCACCTCGCCCGTGATGATGAAGCTCGCTCCTTCGCTTTGCAGCATCGCAAGCGCGGTCTTAAACATATATCCGTGGCAGTCGATGCAGGGGTTGAAGTGCTTGCCGTAGCCGTATTTGGGCTCAAAAAGCACCTGTCGCAGATATTCGCTTCTGATATCGACGCTTTTAAAATCTGCTCCCGCAGCAGCGGCTCTGCGGCGCATGATCTCGCTCTTATCGTCCTTACCGCCAAATCCGATATCCATATTCAGCGCGAGCACCTCGATGCCTTGCGAGACGATGAGTTTGACCGCGAGCATGGAGTCAAGCCCGCCGCTAAAGAGCGCCAATGCCTTCATTTCGTTCCTTTACTTGAGTTGATTGATCTTTTTTTGATACTCCAAGATACGCTCGATCTTGTCGGGCGCGTCGGAGTTTTTGAGCTTTTGCATCAGATCTTGCAGAACGTTGCGGCGTAAAATTTTGCACGCGTCATTAAAAAGCGCCGCGCCGCCGATCGGCAAAATTTCATCGTCCAGCGCGAGCGCGCGCAGATTTTCAAGGGCTTCGGTTTCGGCGCTTTGAGTATTTTGGATACTTTGAGCATTTTGGGCATTTTGAGTGGCGGCTTTCTTTTTGTCTTGATTTGCGCCGATGCTTAAGCTCCGTCTCTCGCCGTTATTTGCACCCTCTTGCTTCTCTCTGCCGTTTGCGCCCTGCTGCGCGGAATCTTTTAAATTTACGGCGCCCGCAGAGTCTTGCCCGATAAAATTTTGCCCGCTAGAGCTCTCGCCGATTTTTAAATTTACGCTCTCGCCCCGGTTAAAATTTTCTCCCGCGCCGCCCGCAATAAAATTTTTGAAAGCGCTACCATTCGCATTACCGCCCTCGCCCGCGATGAAATTTTTAAAATTTCCGCCGCTGCGAGCGAAAGCCAAAAACGCCTCGAAAATATCGCCGTGCATGCGAAAATCGCGCCGCCCCAAGCAGCCGAGCCCGAGCTCCGCCATCTCGCCATCGAGCAGCATCGATTTTATGATCTGAAGCTCGGCGATCTCCTTGCGGCGCGGTAGCGAGCGCCCGAGCCTCGCCGAAGTGGTAGGCGACGCGGAGCTTTCGTAACGCGCCGTGTTTTGCGAAAGATTAAAATTTCCGCCGTTTAAGCTCCCGCTCGCACCGCCCCTGCCGTCTGCGCCGCGCCCTCCGTAAGAGCTGAAATCGCGAGAGCCGAAGCTTCCGCCCTCGTTAAAATTTTGCCCCTCAAAGCCCGCGCCGAAATTTTTACCGCCGCTAGAGAGATTAAACGAGCCCGGCGAGACGTTTAAAATTTGCGCCACTAGGCTCTGATAGGACTCGGCTAGCACGGGGCCGAGCGCTGCGGTAAATTCTTTGATCTCATTTAGCGCAGCCTCTTTTTGCACGGGGCGAGCGAGGTCGTATTTTTTAGCGATTCTTCGGATCAAAAACTCCCCGCTCTCCATGCCGCTAGCATAAATTTGCTCTAGCTCGCGCACCTTGCCTGCGACTATCATATCTGCAGGATCGGCACCGCCGCCGATTATAGCGACGCTTGAGTCGATCTTATTTAGGCACAAAAGCCGCGCCGATTTTATCGCCGCATTGATGCCCGCTGCGTCGCCGTCGAAGCTAAGCACGACGTTAAGCTCCGCGCGCTTTATAAGCGGCAGATGAGCGGGCGTCAGTGCCGTGCCGAGCACCGCTACGGCGTTGTCGATGCCCGCTTGATGCAGCATGATGACATCCATGTAGCCCTCGGTGATGATGAGGGTTTTTTTAGCGATCGCGCTTTTTTTCGCAAGGTCGAATGCGTAGAAAATTTTAGATTTATCAAACAGCGCGCACTGCGGCGAATTGACGTATTTAGCGGGATTATCGCTTATCGTGCGGCCGCCAAAGCCTACGAGCTTGCTTGCGTGGTTGTAGATCGGAAAGGTGATGCGCTCGATGAAGCTAGCATAAAGCCCGCGCTCGTTTTGCTTCACCGCGCCCGCATTTAGCGCGTCTTGCGGCGGAATTTCTTCGTTTTGCAAAACCCTGATCGTCTGCGCGCTAGCTCCAGCGTAGCCAAGGCCGAATTTGCGAATAGTCGCATCGCTTAGACCGCGCTCGTGCAAGTATTTTACGGCGGCGGGGTTTTGATAAAGACAGCTTTGATAGTAGGCGTTTAAAATCCCGAGCGCCTTCTTCTCTTCGCTGCGCTCCTGCACCTTAGCGCCGGTGTATTGCAGCGCGAAATTATACATCCCCGCAAGCTTTTCGACCGCTTCAGGGAAGCTTATCTTTTCGTAATCTTGGATAAATTTAATCGCATTGCCGCCTGCTTTGCACGAAAAGCAGTGAAAAATTCCAAGCTTTGAACTCACGCTCATGCTCGGGTGCGAATCATCGTGAAATGGGCAGACGCCTACGAAATTTGCGCCGCTGCGCTTAAGCGGGACATATTTTTCTACGACGTCTACGATATCTACGGTGGCTAGCAGATTTTCTATGCTTTCGTTTTTAATCATAAGCGAAATTATACCCGCACTTTGCTATAATTGCCCTTTATTTTTGCGAAGAGGTTTGATTTGGATAATTTTTTCTTAGACGATCGCGACCCGATTTTCGGGCTTATCATGCTGATAAGCATAATCTTGCTAGTGTCGATTCTAAGCTATATTTGGGGAGTTTTTTCTAAAAAAAACGAGAGGCAGAGTTTAGAGAATTTCATCAAAAAATTTGACACCCTAGACGCGCTTAGTACCGAGCACAGAGCGCTTTTAGCAAGCCCGCAAATAGACATCCCGACGCTTGGAATTTTAGCTAGCTCTTTCGTCAAAAGCGGCGACTTCGAGCGCGCGATAGAAATTTATCTAATCGCGCTAGGCAAGGCTAGCGGCGGCGTGCAGAGGGAGTTTATCCTTACCAATCTCGGTATCGTATATTTCAAAGCGGGCTTTTTAGGGCGCGCCGAAGAGGTGTTTTTGCAGGCACTGAAACTGCGCCCGAGAAACAAAGAGGCTCTTACGCATCTTACGGTGATTTATGAGCGGCTGAAGCGCTTTAATGAGGCGCTTGAGGTGCTTGACGCGCTGCGCGAACAGGACGCCGAAGTATATGCTCAAAGCCAGTTCGAGCGCGCCCAGATCATCGCAAACGACGCCAATACGCCGTTTAATAAGAAGATCACTAAAATTTCAAAGCTAAACTTCAAAGGCGCGGGGCGGTTCTGCATGGAGCTTTTTATCAAAAACAAAGAGCCTATGGAGGGTTTCGATCGCTTCCCGCCGATCGAGCAGGCGATCGATCTGATCTATGATTTCCCTACGGCGGCAAATACGCAGGATGCAGAGTACAACGCGCTTTTTTACGCGCTTGGAAAAAGCGATCAAAAGCCGCAGAGCGCGAGTAGAATTTTTGAGATCAACGCGCTTATGGCTATGAAAGACGCGGGCTTTGAGGACGCCGGGCTTAGCTTTAGCTACACCTGCGCGAAGTGCAAAAGCTCGGTGGGGCTCTTCTCGCACCGCTGTCCGGTCTGCTACGAGCTAGGCAGCATGGAGATCAGAGCTCAAATTTCGGAGAAAACCGGTGAAATCGGTCAAACTTTTTAGCGACGGCAGCTGTCTCGGAAACCCTGGAGCAGGCGGCTGGGCTTACATCTTGCAATACGGCGACGCGATAAAAAAGGCAAGCGGCGCAGAAGCGATGACTACCAATAATCAAATGGAGCTAACCGCCGCTATAATGGGGCTTAGCGCGCTTAAGCAGCCCTGCCGCGTCGAGCTTTTTACCGATAGCGAGTATGTCGTCAAGGCGATAAATTCCTGGCTTGCAAAGTGGGTCGTTACCGATTTTAAGGGCAAGAAAAACGCGGATCTGTGGCGCAGATACCTTGCGGCGGCGGCGCCTCACGAGATCAAGGCCTCGTGGGTCAAGGGCCATGCGGGTCATCCGCAAAACGAGGAGTGCGACGCTATGGCTCGCGCGGCTGCAGAAGCGATAAAGGGCTAAAATTCTGCGGCGAAGCCCGCGGTTACGCGGATTTAGCATAGATTTGCCCGCGTTTGCTTTGCACGCAGAGCCGCTTCGGCGTAAATTTTATCGCCCGAAGCCGGTTTTAGCGCATTCGTTCACGTAATCGGACTCTTGCATTTGCGACGGGTCTATTTTTGGCGAGGATTTCGTTTGCGACAAGTGAGCCTTAGCGCAGATCCTGCTCGCGTTCGTTTCGCTTGTGCAGGGTTTGTTCGCGCCAGATGTCGTTTGCGTGCGAGCTGCCGCGGATTTCGTAGAATTTTATAAAAAGGGTTAATATGCAAAATTTAGAAAAATTACAAGAAAAACTGGGCTATAAATTTAAAAATTTAACCCACCTCAAGATCGCTCTTACGCACAAAAGCGCCAAAAACGGACACAACAACGAGAGGCTGGAATTTTTAGGCGATGCGGTGATGGATCTGATCGTGGGCGAGTATCTTTTCAAAAAATTTAGCAGCGACGAGGGCGATCTGAGCAAGCTGCGCGCCGCGCTCGTGAACGAAAGCAGCTTTTCTAAATTTGCAAAATTTTTAGGCATCGGCGAGAACCTGAATATGTCGCTATCCGAGGAGCGCAACGGCGGGCGCGAGAAACCATCGCTGCTTTCGGACGCGTTCGAGGCGATAATGGGCGCCGTCTATCTTGAGAGCGGGCTGCAAAACACCGCCCGCATCGCGACTGCAATCTTAGAAATCCTCTATCCGCGCATCAGCTTTAACGAGCTCGTTAAAGACTACAAAACCGCGCTGCAAGAACTCACACAGGCAAAATTCGGCGTCACGCCCGAATATATTCTTTTAGGCTCGAGCGGCCCCGATCACAAAAAAAGCTTCGAAATGGCGGCGTTCGTAGGCGGCAAGCGGCTCTCATCCGCCGTGGGAGCGAGCAAAAAGGAGGCCGAGCAAAAATGCGCGCAAATCGCGCTCGAGCTTTTACAAAACGGCGTCTCGCACGGTGCTAACGCGACAGATGGCGAACAAACGGCATGCGACGATGATAAGCAAAGTGGCGCAAGCCGCACACAGAACGGCAAAAAAGGCTCACAAGGCGACAGCGGACGAGCGCGGGGCAGCACAAAGTGCGATCGCGCCGGCGTATCGGGCGGCACGCCGAGCGCTAAAAGAAGCAATGAGCGAAACGGGCGTGATACGGATAGACAAGGCGGCGGCGATCAAGGAGGCGCGCTATGAACACCTTCGGCGAGAGATTGTGCCTTAGCACCTTCGGCGAGAGCCACGGCGCGGCGATCGGCGGCGTTTTGGACGGCTTTCCAGCTGGCGTGGCGATCGAGATTTCAAATATCCAAAGCGAGCTTGATCGCCGCAAACCGGGCGGCAGATACGCTACGCCGCGCAAAGAAGCCGACGAGATCGAAATTTTAAGCGGAATTTTTGATGGCCGCAGCACCGGCGCGCCGATCGGATTTATCATCCGCAACGCGAATCAGCACTCAAAGGACTACGAAAACCTCAAGGATATTTTCCGCCCCGCACACGCCGATTTTTCGTATTTTGCCAAATACGGACTGCGCGATTACCGAGGCGGCGGACGGGCAAGCGCGCGAGAAACCGCCGTGCGCGTGGCTGCGGGGGCGTTCGCGCAAATCCTGCTAAATCACTTTAAAATTTCCGTAAAAAGCGGAATCTGCGGCGTGGGCGAAATTTACGCTAAAAATTTAGACTTCGACTTTGCGCAAAACAGCGAAATTTTCGCGCTCGATCCCGCCGTAGAGAGCGCACAAAAGGAGTTAATTCTAAGCGTCAAAAATGCGGGCGATAGTATCGGCGGCTGCGTGCTAACGCGCGTCACGGGCATGCCTGCGGGACTCGGCGAGCCGCTGTACGGTAAGCTGGATTCGGCGCTTGCGGGCGCGATGATGGGTATAAACGGCGTAAAGGCAGTGCAGATCGGCGCCGGAGTGAAGGCGAGCACGCTAAAGGGCAGCGAAAACAACGACTTTATGCGCGCTAGCAAAGATGCGATCCGCACCAACGGCGGCAAGATCGGCGCAGATTTCGCAAGCAACAACGCAGGCGGGATCCTAGGCGGCATAAGTAGCGGCGCGCCGATCGAGATTGCGACGCATTTTAAGCCCACTCCGAGTATTTTCATGGCGCAGCATAGCATGGACGTGAGCGGCGCGGACGCGGTCTGCGAGCTGCGCGGGCGGCACGATCCGTGTATCGCCGTGCGCGGCAGCGTCGTAGCTACCGCAATGGCGCGGCTGGTGGTCGCCGATGCGCTGCTGTTAAACGCGAGCGCGACGCTGGGGAATTTAAAGCGAATTTACGGCGAGGATTAAATTTAGACGAGCGGTCCTTTAAATTTTGCGAAATTTCATGAAATTTTAGGGTCGAGCAATGAAATTCTCGCGAGCGAGGCGGGCAAATTTAAATTTACGCGGTAGGCCTATCGCGACAAGGAGGGCAAATGAGACTTGAGCGTATCGGCAAGGACTCGGCACTGATCGCGCGCATAGAAGCGATCAACGTCGCGGCGTTCCCCGAAATCGAGCGTATCAGCATAAAAAATTTCTTAAAAATGTCGCGCAAAGGACAGCTTGAAATCGCGGCGATTTTCGAAGATTTTACTGCCCTGGTCGCCGGCGGCGCGGCTGATAAGCATTACGCGGCGGCGAGCGAAAATTTATGCGTGGGATCGCAAGATCGCGGCGAAGCTAACCAAAATCGCAGTGCTGCGGGTAAAAATTATGATGCGGATAACTGCGGCGCGGCAGAATTCGCCTCTTTGAATTCCAAAAATCGCAGCGTGATAGGTAAAAAATCTAATGCGACGTGTGAAAAATCCAGCTTGGAAAGTAAAAATCCCAGCGCGGAGGCGCAAAATTTAAGCGGCGAGGAGCTCGTTGGGTTTTGCGTCTATAGGACCGAGCAAACCTACAAGCGCGCGGTTTCGCACCACAAACAGCCGCCGCCTCGATTAAATGCGGATAAAATTTTAAAATCCAAAGCCCATAGCGGCGCGGAATTTGAAGGCGCAAAGGATGAAATTCCAAGCGGTAAAGCGGAATTTTCAGAGGCAAAATTTTTTAGCGTTGCAAGCGGCAAAATCGCGAGCCAAAAAACGCAGCCTTTTAGCGGCGATGAAATTTTAAACGCGAGCGCAGATAGCAAAATTCCGA
>CALKQT010000027.1 GCA_937990735.1 uncultured Campylobacter sp.
CCCGCCGTAAGATGGTAAATCGCGTAAATAAACATCTGCTGCAACCTCTAGGCAATATGGCGGTAAATGAGATAGGCACGAAAGAGGTGATCGCGGCGACCAAGGGCGTGAATTTCGCAAGTGCCAAAAAGATAATCCCGATCCTGCGCGACGTGCTTAAGTTTGCCCGCGCCCAAAACGCGGCGGGCGATATATCGTTTATTTATGAGATCATAGACGATATGAGTGAAATTTATCCTAAGAAAAAAGTAGAGCACAGAAAGGCGGTGACGGATCCAAGGCAGCTAAAAGAGATCATAGAAGCGGTCAGAGACGCCCTTATAGAGCCGACGATTAAAAATCTTTTCTTTTTCAATCTGATTATGGCGCAGCGCCCGCATCAAATCAGGGAGCTTTGTTGGGATAGAATAGACGGGGATTTCGTGTATTTTAGAGAGGCGGATAATAAAACGGGAGTAAATGCGCGCTTGCCGCTTCCAAGGCAGGCAAAGCAAATTTTAGAGCGCCAAAAAGAGATTGGCACAGATGGGATAGTTTTCAAATCGAGCACCTATTCTAGGCTTAGCGGATGGGCTATCTCGGAGGGCACGCTGCTAAAAACGCTAAAGCGTTTGGGTATAGCCGATCTGCACGCGCACGGCTTTCGCTCGATGTTTGCGACCTTTGCTATTAGAGCAACCGACGGCGAGCGAGCTATGTTTGAAAAGCGTATCATCGACGAAGTGCTGCTACACGCGCCTAGTAGCGAAGTAGACAAAGCGTATTTCAGGGACTTCAACTCGCGGGAGCATTTGCGGGTATTGCAGTGGTGGGCGGATTATTTAGAGGGGCTAGCACCCCTCTTTTAGCTTCTTGATATCCTCGTTGAGCCAATCTAGGGGATAGCGGGCCTCGCCGTTGAATATGATAAACCGCGGCATAAATTCCCATTTACCCTTGTTTTTCGGCATTCGCATTTTGGCAAGTATATTGCTGTTTTCGGAATAGCCCAGCATAACCGAAGCCTCTTTTTGCGTCAGCAGCCTTTGATTTTCGGCAGCGACCCCTGCCACGATGCCGCTGTTTTCAAAACGTCCGAGCGCGCCTTTTTCGTTGTGCTTCTGCGCGAAATCGTCTATTTTGGCTAGCATCTCGCGCTCTTTTTCTCGATCGGGACTACTCATTTC
>CALKQT010000028.1 GCA_937990735.1 uncultured Campylobacter sp.
CGCTTACCAAAACGCGCCCGCCGCTAGCGTAAATCTGCCCCTCCCGCTCGCTCACGCCCGCATAGCAGATATGCGCTCCCGCGGGAATTTCGCCCGTCTTGATCGGCTCAGGCTGCGAAGAGCCGTAAGGGTAGCGCTCGCTAGCCATCACGACGCCCACCGCAAATCGCTCTTTTAAGCTTATGCTACTTAGCTTGCCTACGGCGGCGTTGTATAAAATTTCGCTCAAATTTCCGTCAATTAGCGGCATCAAAACCTCGCACTCGGGATCGCCGAAGCGGACGTTGTACTCCAGCACGTAAGGCTTGCTGCCCACGATCATAAGCCCCACGAATAGCACGCCGCAAAAGGGCGCGCCCTGTTGTTTCATCCCTTTTAACGTAGGTGCTACGATCTCGCTCTGCACTCTTTTTATCAGCGCGGCATCCGCTAGCGGGCTTGGCGCATAAGCTCCCATGCCGCCGGTGTTTGGGCCTAGATCGCCGTCAAGCAATTTTTTGTGATCCTGCGCTACGGGCAAGCTTACGAAATTCTCCCCGTCGCAGATCGCAAAAAAGCTCAGCTCGTAACCATCTAAAAACTCCTCCACGACGACGCGCTTGCCCGCTTCGCCGAAGCTTTCGCCACTTAGCATATCCGCAGCGGCTTTTTTAGCTTCATCTTTGGAATTTGCGATGATGACGCCCTTGCCCGCGCACAGGCCGTCCGCTTTGACCACGATGCGGCCGTTTAGAGTATCGATAAATTTTGAAATTTCGGAGAGATCGTCACTGCTTAGAAATTTTGCGGTTTTGATATGATTTCGCGCCAGAAAGTCCTTCATATAGGCTTTAGAGCCCTCAAGCTTCGCCGCAGCAGCGCTGGGGCCGAATATCGCGAGGCCTTGCGCTTTAAAAATATCCACGATGCCTTTTGTAAGCGGCTCTTCGGCGCCCACGACGGTAAGGGCTACGTCGTTGTTTTTGGCAAAGAGCGCGAGCTCATTAAAATCTTTTAAATCTAAATTTTTACCGAGCGCCTTTGTAGCGCCGTTTCCAGGAGCAAAATACAGATTTAAAACGTTTTTATCCTCGCGAAGTCTTAGCCCGATCGCGTATTCTCTACCGCCGCCGCCGATTATTAGGATATTCAATGAAGCCTCCGTAACGTAAAAAACCCAAGTGAGCGTTGCGTAAAAAGAATCGGCTCAAACAAAGCCAATCTTGCAACTAGGAAAAATCTCTAGGTCGCAACCCGTAACTTTAAAAAAGCTCGAGCCGAGCCGCGTCACACGGACCTCTCACGTCGTCGCTTATACAAATATGTTGAACCCTCATATAAAACGCTCTCGCTTCACCCAGGCTTGGGCAAAATTATAGTCAAAATTTGCTTAAACTATGGCAAAAGCGCCAGATCGACGCAGGATTTTATCGACATTCTTTCGCAGATTATCGGCTCGCAAAACTCGCTCAAAACGCTCGCCGTCGTCCTACCGATACAGATCGCCTTGTAGCCCCCGTCCCAGCCGAAATTTGCGGTAAAACCGCGGACGTTTTTAGGCGAGGTAAAAATCAGCGTGCTGCCTTGCGGCGGCTTTGCGGCGGCGGGTAGGCTGAGAATGGAATTTTCATAGGCGATCACGCTTTGCAGCCGCACGCCGGCGCTAGATAGATTTTGCTCCAGTTTCGATACCGTCTGCCTCGCGCGCAGATACAGCGCGTCTGCGCCTTGCAAGAACGGCGCGATCTCCGCGGCAAACTCATTTCCGTGCCCGTGTAGCGCCGTATAGATATCGCGAAATCCAAACTCGCGCGCAGCCGCAGCGCACGGCTCGCCGATAGCGTAAACGGGCGTATCTAAATCTGGCAAAATTTCATTAAATTTTATCGCCGCCACCGCATTTTTGGAGGTAAAAATTAGCGCGCCCGTCTGCGCAGGCAGGCTAAATTTGAGAAATTTTATCTCACAGACCGCAAGCTGCCTCACCTGCGGATGATCAAATCTCGTATTAGACACCAAATATATCAAAACGCCCTCCATGTTTAAATTTGCTTCGATTCAGCCTCACTCCTACCTCCACGACGCGCAGAAACGAAGAAAATGCCGCTTCATTTGCTTCGATTAAATTCCATTCGCGCCTTATCGATTACGTGCACACCGCTTAACGCTTAAATTTGCTCTGATTAAACTTTGCTCCGAGCCGCTTTCGGCGCCGTTTAAAATCTGCCCGCAAAGCCTGCTCGTACCTTTAAGTCGCGCTTAGGCAACCAGCGACGCACTTTTAATTCAGCTCACGCCCTAAAATTCAAGTCAAGCGCTCCGTTTTACACGGAGCCTGTCCTTTAAATTTTACTTTGCAGTCTGCGGCGGGCACTTAATAACGCTGCTGCAAAGCTCAATCTGCGCGCGGCAGACGTACTACATAGCTCGCCAGCCCCGTCCAACCCGTATATGTGTCCGCACGGGTCATAGAGCTCACCAAATTTTAAAATTTAAAACTGCGACTACGAAATTTTAAAATCACAACTATGAATTTTAAAATTTTGCCGATCTAACCCTTAAATCTCGGTATCAGATTGTATCCGTTTATCTCGCCCGCTTCAAGCGGCATGCTGTCACCCAAACTTAGCACTAAATTTCGCTCGAGCATCCGTGCGGTACTTAGCCCTTTAAATTTATTCTTTTCAGCCACTCGTTTAAAATTTCAATCTGCGCCGCGACGCTCTCATTTGCCGTACCTCCTTGCGACTTGCGCGCCTCCTTAGAAGCGTTTAGATCAAGAAATTTAACCGCATCGCCGCCCAAGCTTTCATCCACGCTTGCAAGCTGCTGCGCGTTTAGTTCGCTAAGATCCAAGCCTAAATTTTCCGCATACGCCACGGCCTTGCCCGTGATGAAGTGCGCCCGGCGAAAGGGCACGTTTTTCTCCCGCACCAAAAAGTCGGCCAGATCGGTTGCCGTGAGGTGCCCGCGGCGCGTCATCGCTAGCATATTTTGCTCGTTAAATTTAGCCGTTTTTAGCATCTGTTTTAAAATTTCAAGGCTCGCAAGCGCCGTAGAGACGCTGTCGAAAACGCCCTCCTTGTCCTCCTGCATATCCTTGTTGTATGCTAGCGGCAAGCCCTTCATCACCGTTAGCAGCGCGACGAGATTGCCGTTTACGCGCCCCGTTTTGCCGCGGATTAGCTCAGCGACGTCGGGGTTTTTCTTCTGCGGCATGATCGAGCTGCCCGTGCTGTACGCGTCGCTGATCGTGACAAAGCCGAACTCCTGCGAGCTCCACAAGATTAGCTCTTCGCACAGGCGCGACGCATGCGTCATTAGCACGCTTACGTTAAACAAAATCTCCAGCGCAAAATCGCGGTCGCTGACGCTATCCATCGCATTTGGCGTCACTCCCGCAAAGCCTAGCTGCTGCGCGACCGACTTGCGGTTTATAGGATGCGGCGTGCCCGCAAGCGCGGCGGAGCCCAGCGGACAGAGGTTGTTTCGCTCGCGAGAGCTGGCAAAGCGCTCGTAGTCGCGGCGAAACATAAAAGCGTAAGCTAGCAAGTGATAGGCAAGGCTCACGGGCTGGGCATGCTGAAGGTGCGTGTAGCCGGGCATCAGTGTGTCCGCGTGCTTGCTAGCGATATCTCGCAGCGCGGCGACTAGCTCGCGAGTTTTTTCGGCAACCTGAGCGCCGCTTTTAAGCACGTAGAGGCGAAAATCAAGCGCGACCTGATCGTTTCTGCTGCGCGCGGTGTGCAACCTGCCGCCAAGATCGCTTCCGATAAGCTCGCTTAGGCGCTTTTCGACCGCCATGTGGATATCCTCGTCGGCGGTTTTAAACTCAAATTTACCGCTTTTTATCTCTTCAAACACGGCGTCAAGTCCCGCGACGATCTTTTCGCTCTCGTCAGGCTTTAAGATCCCGCAGGCGCCGAGCATTCTTGCGTGCGCCTTGCTGCCCGCGATATCCTCCTGCCAAAGCGCCCTATCAAAGCCGATCGAGGCGTTAAACTCCTCCAAAAGCGCCGAACTCGCCTCGCTAAAGCGCCCCTCCCACATTTTTTTCACGCTCGCTCCTTCGTTTAAATTTTCGGTGATTTTATAAAATTTTAAATCTCGCCGCACAAGATTTGCGGGCGAGAAAAAAGCTAAAGCGCGGTAAATTCCTAAAAAACGCGCTTGCCGCTTCGCGCGCCGGCTTTGGAATTTTGCGCGCTGTAAATTTAACGCCTTAAAGCCGTTTTAATTTATTCGATCCACTTTACTACGTCATCCATGCTGCGGCGGATCTTTTGCGGCTGCGGATTTACGCGGTAGCCGAAAGGCACTAGCAGCGCCACGCGGCGCTCATTCCATTTTAGATCCAAAATCTCTCCGAGCGCCGCGCGATCAAAGCCCTCCATAGGGCAGCTATCGATACCGCGGCTTGCAGCCTCGTTCATCATCGCAAGTGCTGCGAACATGCACTGTGCGTGAGACCAATTAAATAGCTCCTCATCGTCGTTGTGAAAATAACCGCTTAAAAAATCTTGATAAAATTTATGCCTATCACCGATATATTTGGGCGCTTCATCTTTTCTGCGTGTAATCATTCGCTCGATATAATCACTTCCTAGCTTTATATCCTTGATCTTTGCTAAAATCACGACCAGATGTGAGCAAGAGGTGATCTGCGGCTGATTCCACGATTTTTCGCGGATCTGCTCGCGCAGCGCCTTGTTTTGCACAACCAAAAAGTCCCATTGCTCTAGCCCCGTAGAACTAGGTGCTAAGATGCCTGCCTGCAAAATGGCGTCAAAATCGGCCTTGCCGATTTTTTTGTTCTCGTCGAAAATTTTGCACGCATGGCGAAATTTCATAATCTCTAAATGTGTCATAGTCTCTCCTTAATTAGAATTTTTGTAAATCAAATACCCGCCATCTTTGCGTCTGATGCTGAGGTTACCCTCATGCGAGCGCACGCCGATGCGGTAGTAGCCGTCCTCTTTGGTGACATTGATGTCGCTAAAGCCACCGATATTTACAGCAAAGCTCGCGCCGCTAAGCGGGATCTCTTGGCGCCAAAACTCAGCCTCAAGCGCGCCAGAAGCATTTGCGTCGGAGCTTTTAAAATCATCTGCGGTGATGAGCTGCACGCTGTTTTTGCGAATGACGAATTTTAGTCCATCGTCAAATTTAAGCGTCTCTAACGGCAGCTCCAGGCGCGGCGCGAAACTAGGCGTGATGCCACTTTGCGAGACCTGCTTTTGTAAATTTGGATCAGTCGAAGTAACCGAAACGTCCAGTGCCCTATGTAGTGCGGGTTTGGCGCTCGCGCTTAGCACGAAATCATCGTGCCAATCAATCGAGCGATTGATATCAACGATCTTTTCGTGCAGAGCCCCATCGTCGTCCCTATATCGCACGATCAGGCTTTCGATCGTAAGAGCGTCGGAGGGAAGCGCAAAGGTTTGCTGCGTGAAATTTTTAGGCGCGGGCGTATTTTGCAGCGCGGCGGCAGAGCTTTGCGCCGGATTGGAATTTTGCGGAACAGATTGCGCGTTTTGTTGCATAGTGGAGTTTTGCGCCGTAGAATTTTGAGCTGTAGAATTCTGTGCCGCCTTAAAATTTTGCGCTACCGTAGAATTTAGCTCGCTTACTTCTGGCACGATCGGTAACTCATCAGGAGGCGGAAGCGTCGTAGCCAAATGCTGCACAGAAGAGTTTCGTTCCGTCTTTATGACCTGCGAAGGAGCGCTGATGCCAGCTTTGGGCACAGAAGCCTTTTTTTCGGTCTGCGAGAGCTGCGCGCTCACGGCTTTTTTGGCGGCGCTTGCTTTGACGCTAGAATTTGCTTCTGCGGCGCTTTTTTGTATTGCTGTGGTAGGGCTTTTAGATGTTTCAGGTTTCATTACAGCTTGCTTTTTAGCGTTTGGGCTTTGCGCACCTGTTTTTGGCTCTTTAATCGCCAAATCGGTAGAATTTTGCTCTTTTACCGCGACGATGCTAGGTTTCGTAGCGTTGGAATTTGCGCTATTTAAATTCTCTGCGTTTAAAAAAGCGTAAAGACCTAAAATTAGCAAAGAAATTTTTTTCATTTTTTAAGGTCCGGATCGAGCGAGCGACGCTCTAAATAAAGCTTTTGCAGCTCGGCGTTTTCCTCTTTTAGCCGCTCGACGTCGGTGAATAAAAACGCCTTTTCCTTTTGCAGCTGGCGCAGCACTTCAAACGATCGTTTGCCAAACAGCACGTCGCCTACGAAGATACCCGCAAAAACGACACAGACGATCAGCGCAAGAGCTGCAAAAATCTGCTTAAGGGGCGAAAACGGATTGATAAAATTCAGTCGTTCTTTTAAATTTTTACGCTTCTTTAAAGCTTTTTTAGCGGCAGGATCTGCGTTCTGCGGCATAAAAGAAAATCCTTGCGCAGTAGGATTTATGTCTTGTGCCGCAAAGCCCGTGCCATTAAAGCCGTGCTCTACGCTCTGAGCCGCAAAATCCGCGTCGTTTGGGAAGTGGTTTTCTTTTGCGTATAATTCCGCACTCTTTAAATCGCTGCCTCCAGTAAATTCTGAGCTGTAAAAGCCCGCGTCTGCTTGCATATTGCCTTCGTAGTTTCCGCTTGCAGCGGAGCTTTTACCACTTAAATTAGAGTTACCACTTGTGGCATCAGAGGCAGAGCCTGCTTCGTCTATACTGCGCGAAG
The DNA here is from genome assembly GCA_937990735.1 of uncultured Campylobacter sp. GTDB lineage: Bacteria > Campylobacterota > Campylobacteria > Campylobacterales > Campylobacteraceae > Campylobacter_B. The sequence goes on from CALKQT010000028.1 coordinate 6,658, forward strand.
CTCCGTTGCGATTTTTCCGGAAGCCAGCCCCTACCTCGCTAAAGCCTCCGCTAAAATCTTCATCGCTATAAAATTCATCATCGTCAAAAAAATCGTCCTCGTCAAGGTCTGCGTCTGAATATCTGCCTTGCGTGTCCGTATAATCCGCTCCGTCCGCATAGGTGCGTTGCGCGCCGCCTTTTAAGCCCCGCTTGGACTTTTTTTTAAAAAACATTTTAAATTTGATTTCCTAAAAACTCGTCCGTCTCGCGCTCGATCTCAAGCAGGCGATTGTATTTGGCATTGCGTTCGCTTCTTGAGGTCGCGCCCGTTTTGATTTGGCCCGTATTCATCGCGACGGCGAAGTCCGCGATAAAGCTATCCTCGCTCTCGCCGCTTCTGTGGCTCATCACGCAGCGGTAGCCTTTGCGCTGAGCTAGGCGGATCGTCTGCATGGTTTGGCTGACGGTGCCGATTTGATTTGGTTTTATTAGGATCGCGTTGCCTACGCCCTTGGCGATGCCTTCGCGTAAAATTTTCTCGTTCGTTACGAAAAGATCATCGCCCACGAGCTGTACTTTAGAGCCTAGTTTGCTCGTTAGCTTCGCCCAGCCCGCCCAGTCGTCCTCGCTTAGGCCGTCTTCGATCGAAAATATCGGATACTTCTCGCAAAGACGTGCGTATCGCTCAATCAGCTCTTCGCTGCCAAATTCCTTGCCTTCAAGCTTATACTTGCCGTTTTCGTACAGCTCGCTAGCAGCCACGTCAAGGGCTAGCTTGATCTGCTCGCCCGCTTTGTAGCCTGCTTTTTCGATGGCTTGCATGATTAGTTTGATCGGCTCTTCGTTATCGTTTAAATTTGGAGCAAACCCGCCCTCGTCGCCCACTGCGGTGCTGTGGCCGGCCGCGTTTAGAAGGCCTTTTAGCGTGTGGTAAATTTCGCTCGCCGCTCGCAGCGCGTCGCTAAATTTATCAAATCCAAACGGCATAATCATAAATTCTTGAAAATCCACGCTGTTGTTCGCGTGCGCGCCGCCGTTAATGATATTAAACATCGGCACCGGCAGTACGGCAGCGTTCGCGCCGCCTAGGTAGCGATACAAAGGCACGTCAAGGCTTTTAGCCGCCGCGCGCGCTACCGCCATAGATACGCCAAGCACCGCATTTGCGCCTAAATTTGAGTAGTTATCGGTGCCGTCAAGCTCTCTCATCTCATCGTCAAGCGCCTTTTGACCAAAAGCATCCAGCCCGATCACGGCTTCGGCGATCTGCGAATTTACGTTTTCTACCGCCTTTAGCACGCCCTTGCCGCAGTATCTCTCGCCCCCGTCGCGAAGCTCCAGCGCCTCGCGTTTGCCAGTACTTGCGCCGCTTGGCACTATCGCGCTTGCTACGGTGCCATCGCTTAGGGCCACGGTCGCCTTCACGGTCGGGTTGCCGCGGCTGTCAAGTACCTCTATCGCGGTTACGTCTTCTATAAATACCATTTCTTATCCTTCATTAGTCGTTATCTTCTTCGGTATCTTTGCCTACATTATTGATAATATGTTCAATACCCATCGAGCTCTTTATCGACGAAACTATTTCAGATGCTATTTCGGGATGTTCTTTTAAAAACGCTTTAGAATTTTCCTTACCCTGCCCTAGTTTCGTCTCTTTGTAGCTAAACCATGCACCGCTTTTATCCACGATATCAAGGCTTACGCCATAGTCGATGATCTCGCCTTCACGGCTCACTCCCTCGCCGAACATTATATCAAATTCCGCTACTTTAAATGGGGGCGCGACCTTGTTTTTCACGACTTTGACCTTCGTGCGGTTGCCGATAGGCTCGTCGTTTTGCTTTAGCGTAGCGATTTTTC
>CALKQT010000029.1 GCA_937990735.1 uncultured Campylobacter sp.
CTTCCGCCGCGAAAAATTCGTCATCCTAGGCGGTCCCGACGGCGGCGACGGCGGCGACGGCGGCGATGTGTATTTTAGGGTCGATAAAAACTCCCACACCCTCTCATCCTACAAGGGCAAGCGTGAGTTTAAAGCGCAAAACGGCGCGCCCGGCGAGGGTCGCAAAAAGACGGGCAAAAGCGGCGAGGATCTCTATCTCATCGTCCCTCCAGGCACCAGCGTTTACGACGAAGATAGCGGCGAGCTAGTGCTTGATATGCTAAATGACGGCGAGACGAGGCTGTTTTTAAAAGGCGGCAAGGGCGGGCTCGGCAACGTGCACTTTAAAAGCTCGATCAACCAAGCCCCCGAATATGCGCAAAAAGGTCTCGAAGGGCAGACGCGAGAGGTGAAATTGGAGCTAAAACTCATCGCCGACGTGGGGCTCGTGGGCTTTCCAAACGTGGGCAAAAGCACGCTTATATCGACCGTCTCAAACGCCAAACCTCAGATCGCAAACTACGAGTTTACCACTCTCACGCCAAAGCTCGGTCTCGTCGAAGTGGACGAATACAGCGGCTTTGTCATGGCCGATATCCCGGGCATCATCGAGGGTGCAAGCGAAGGGCGCGGGCTTGGCGTGCAGTTTTTAAAACACGTCGAGCGCACTAAAATTTTGCTTTTTATGCTCGATCTTGCGAACTACCGCAGCCTTGAGGAGCAGTTTGACGCGCTGCGGGCCGAGACGGCGAAATTTTCAGGAGAGCTTGCAAAAAGAGACTACGCGATCGCACTAACTCGCGCGGACGCGGCCGAAAATTTGCAGGAAAAATTTGACGCTTTTTTGTCGCATTTGGGGCTTGCGGGCACGGCTGGCGAGATGAAATTTAAACAAGATATTTATGAGTTTGACGCCGCTAAGCCGTTTTTCGTGATGCCAATATCCTCGGCGACGGGGCAAAATATAAACGAGCTAAAATTTAACCTGCTTGAACTGCTCAAAAAGGAGCTGTAGGTTGTGCTAAAAGCCGCGCCGCAGAAGGCTTTTGCGAACGCAGGTCTTAAGCGCACCCGTATATGCGGGTAAATTTTATGTTTATCGCTCGCAAACGCCGCAAAAAGATAAAATTTAAGAAGGCGAAATGAATAAAATTTTTATTCTAGTATTTTTATGCTTTGGCGCATACGGTTGCGATCCTGCCGATCCGGTGCCGAATTTTATAGAGTTTAACGATAAGGATCACGACGGCGCGCTGAGCTTGCAGGAGTGGACGGCGAGCGAGGTGCCGTCTGGGCTGAGAGTAGAGCTAAATCTGCGCTCAGGCTCGGAATTTAAGAGGCTCGATGCAAATCATGACGGTAAGATTAGCCTTGACGAGCTGGGGGCGAAACCGTCTGCAAAGATTTATTGGTCCGAAGATCCGTGCGCTTTTTGGCCTTGGCCGGACGTATCCGAGGATAAAAATCAATCCGCCGTCAAATAAGGCGCACGAGCGTGAACCCGGGTTTACCTCACGGTTGCGTAAAATTTATTGCGAGCACAACTAGCGTCTACATGATCGCTTGCGCTGTGATGTGGTTAAATTTAAAGGAAAAGAATGAATATAATTTTTATGGGAACGCCCGAGTATGCGGCTAAAATTTTACGCGCGCTTGCTGAGGCGAAATTCAAGATCGCGGCCGTCTTTACGCAGCCTGATAAGCCCGTCGGCAGGAAGCAAATTTTAACGCCTAGCGAGGTTAAAGTTTACGCGCAGCAGCACCTTCCCACTGTGCCGATCTTTCAGCCCGCAACGCTCAAAGATGAAGCGGTCGCAGCGCAGATAAAAGAGTTAAAGCCTGATTTTATCGTGGTTGCTGCATACGGTAAAATTCTGCCGCAGGCCGTCCTTGATATCGCGCCTTGCATAAATCTGCACGCTTCGATCCTGCCTAAATACCGCGGCGCGAGCCCGATCCAAAGCGCGATCTTGGCGGGCGAGAAGCAGACAGGCGTGACGGCGATGCTGATGGACGCGGGGCTTGACACGGGCGATATGCTTGATTTTGCCTACACGCCTTGCGAGGATAAAACGGCGGCACAGCTGTTTGATGAGCTCGGGGATCTGGCGGGCGAGCTGATCGTGCGAGTGCTGCGAAATTTCGCAAATTTAACGCCGCTTAAGCAAGAGGGCGCGCAGGCTACGCACTGCAAAAAAATAAGCAAATCTGACGGGCTTTTTAGCTTTGAGGAAAGCGCAGAGCAAATTTATAATAAATTTCGCGCGCTAACGCCCTGGCCTGGGATATATCTATCTAGCGGGTTAAAAATTTTAGAACTAGAGCTTTTGCGCGAATCTCGCGGGCGTAAATTTCAGCGCGCGGGCGAAATCCTGTGCGTTGATAAGCCCAGTTTTTGCGTTTCTTGCAGTGAGGGTGCGGTTAAGATCATAAAGGTGCAAGAGCCAGGCAAAAAGCCCGTGGACGCTAGCGCGTATCTAAACGGCAAGCGGCTAAAGATCGGCGATCTGCTATGCTAAGCGGGATTTTAAATTCTCGCGTTTTGCGCCGCGCTTATGATGCTACGCGGAAATTTTATTTGCGCCGCACTTTTGGCGTTACGACGGAATTTTGCCCCAGGTATCGCTGCGATCGTGAAGTAAAATTTTGCCGTGCGGAATTTCGAAGCGAAGCTCCAAAACCAAGGCTTTATAAAATTTTAAAATTTTACGCTCGCAGGAGCTTTAAATTTCGCTTTGGCGGTTGCGGACTTTACGGCGCTACACCGAACACGCACCATTTAAAATTCTATGATCGTGCCGCAGAATTTTTGCAAGATAAAGCTTTAAAATTTTATCGCAGTGCCGCTAGGAAAATCCGCGTTGCCAAAGAATTTAGCAAGATCGCAAAATTTCATCGCATAAAATTCCGCTACTTCGTAAAATTTTATCGTGCTAAATTTTATCTTGTCGCAAAATTCTATCGCAGCGCGGAATTTAAACGCTTGCAATATCGTAAGGCGAGCACTTTGTCTTACGCTAGGAGCGGGTTTTGCAAGTAGAATTTGTAGAGCAAATGCCCTCCACGCAGGAGTTTTTAGTGGACGCCGTGCGCGAAGGCAGGATAACGCCGCCCTTTGCGATCGCTGCAAATCGCCAAAGCGCCGGTATCGGCTCGCGCGGCAACGATTGGGAGGGCGCGAGCGGCAATCTCGCATTTTCGTTCTGTGTCACGCAGAGCGATCTGCCTGCAGACGTGCCTCCGCAGTCGGCGAGCATCTATTTTGCGATGATTATGCAAGAATTTCTCGCATCGCTCGGTTCGCAGCTTTGGCTTAAATGGCCCAACGATTTTTATCTGGGCGAGCGTAAAATCGGCGGGGCAATGACGAATAAGATCAAAAATACCCTCGTCTGCGGCATCGGCATGAACCTACTCGGCGCGCCCGAATATGCGGGAATTTTAGATATAAAAATCAGCGCAAAAGACGCTATAGAGGGCTTTTTTGCGCTATATGAAAATAAAATCTCGTGGAAGCAAATTTTTAGAAATTTTTCGTTACAATTCCAAAAATCGCAAAAATTTAGCGTTCATCTAGGCGGCGAAAAAATTTCGCTCGCGCAGGCTAAACTTTGCGAAGACGGATCGATCATAATAAATGAAGAAAGGGTTTATGCTTTAAGATGAGTGAAGTAATTACGATTGCCAATCAAAAAGGCGGCGTCGGAAAGACGACCACAGCGGTTAATCTCGCTGCGTCGCTAGCGATAAAGAAAAAGCGGGTCCTACTGATTGACGTAGACCCTCAGGCGAACGCTACGACCGGACTTGGCTTTAACCGCAGCGACTTTGAATTTAACATTTATCACGTCTTAACAGGGCGTAAGAGCATGTCCGAAGTGATCCAAAAGACCGAACTTGAGTTTATGGATCTGGTGCCGTCAAATATCGGACTTGTAGGCATCGAGCGCGAAGTAAGTGAAGAGAAAGACTTCAAACTAATGCTAAAAAATAAAATTTCCGAGGTTAAGGACAGATACGATTTCATAATCATCGATTCGCCACCGACGCTCGGTAGCATTACGGTAAATGCCTTGGTCGCAAGCGATAGCGTCATCATCCCGATTCAGTGCGAATTCTACGCGCTTGAAGGCGTCGCGTTGATCCTAAATACCGTAAAAGTCGTCAAGCAAACGCTCAATAAAAATTTAAAAATTCGCGGATTTTTGCCTACGATGTATAGTTTGCAAAACAATCTCGCCAAAGAGACAGTCGCGAATTTACGCGAGTATTTTGATGATAAGCTCTTTCGTATCGGCAAGAGTGATGATCTAGTCATCATTCCGCGCAATATTAAGCTAGCCGAAAGCCCAAGCTTTGGCAAGCCGGTGGTTTTATACGATATAAAATCCGCCGGTTCCATCGCCTATCAAGACCTCGCTAAATCCATAATGGAGCAAAAATGGGCAAGGTAAAAAGAGCGCTCGGGCGTGGGCTCGGTGCGATTTTAGACGACGTAGAAAGCTCCTATAACAGGGAGCTAGAAAGCGGAAATGCCGATAGCTTAGTTATCGAAATCGATGTCGATAAAATCGAGCCAAATCCATATCAACCGCGTCAAAGCTTCGATGAGGAGGCGCTTAGGCAGCTAAGCGAGAGTATTGCCCGCCACGGGCTTATTCAGCCTATCATCGTTATTCAAAAAGATGATTCTTACGTCCTTATCGCCGGCGAGCGACGCCTAAGAGCGACGAAGCTTTTGGGCGATAGTAAAATCAAAGCCGTAGTCGCGGACATAAAATCTCAAAATTTAAGAGAGCTTGCCCTCATCGAAAATATACAGCGCGAGGATCTAAATCCTATCGAGCTTGCTAAGTCCTATAAGGAGCTTATCGGCGAATACAGGATCACGCAAGAGGAGTTAGCCGACATAATCAAAAAGTCCCGCACGCAGATTACCAACACGCTAAGACTTTTAAATTTATGCTCCGAAGTGCAAGACGCCATAAGCGCAGATAAAATTTCGCAAGGGCACGCCAAGATAATGGTTGGACTTGAAAAAGAGGATCAAATTTTAGCTCTAAATACCATTTTAGGACAGCGCCTAAGCGTAAGAGATACCGAAAATTTAGTAAAAAAGCTCAAAGATAAAACCGTTCCAAAAGAGAAAAAGCCTGGCGTGGAATTTCAAAACTTCAAGCCTGAGCTTTTAAAGCTAAAGGCTAAGCTTGATCAATTTGGTAAAATAAGCATCAAAGAGCGTAAAATTTCGATCGAATTTAGCGAAATTTTACAAATTTCCGAGTTTTTAAAGAAAATCGGATGATTTTTTATAGTGTATTTTAATTTTTCATATTGTAAAATACACATTTTGTTTAAAACTAACCTGGAGGAGGTGCGATGCTAGACGTAAGTTTGACCGCCATGATAACGACCATCGTCGTATTTTTAGCTTTGATTTACTTCTTGAATATCAAGCTTTATAGACCGCTACTTTTGCATATGGAAAAGCGAGAAGCTATTATTAGAGAAGATGAGGCAAATGCGATGAAAAATGCACAGGATGCAGATGCCGATAAAGCAGAGATCGTAAGAATCATGGATGCTGCGAAGTTGCAAGCTGTTAAAATAAAGCAAGAGGCGATGGATAGCGCGAAGCAGGCTGCCACCAGAGAAATAGCTGAGAAAAAGACCGCAATGGAGGAAGATTTTGATCAATTCTTAGGCGGTTTAGATGAGCAAAAGCGCAACCTAAAAAATGATTTGCAAGCCAAAATTCCGGAATTTAAAAATGTCCTAAGCAGCGCTGTGGCTAAAGTATGAGGATTTTAATATGAAAAAATATCTATTTTTATTTATCATTCCGGCGCTTGTTTTAGCAAGTGGCGAGCACGATGGAGTCAAAGACTACGACGTGCTGTGGCGAAGCATAAATTTCATTTTGTTTTTCGGAATTTTGTTTTATCTTTTAAAAGGTCCCGCAAAAGCAGCATATCAAGGTAGAATCGACGGCATCGCATCTAGGCTCGAAGCTAATCAAAAAATTTTAAAAGAGTCCGCAGCTCGCAAAGAGCAAGCTAAAAAAGATCTGCAAGATGCCAAGGTTCAAGGCGCAGCTTTAATCGAAACCGCTAAAAAAGAGATCGTGTTCGCTGCCGAAAAGATAAAAAATGCGACCGAGCAAGAGATTGCGAATTTGCAAAAATCTTTCGATGAGCAGAAGAGCTTTGAGGCGCGCAAGATCAAAAAAGAGGTCGTAAGCGAGATACTGGATGACGTTTTTGCATCGGATGACATTAAATTCGGTCAAGACAAACTGGTTAAAATCGTAGAGAAAAAGGTCGGATGATGATAAATAACACCTCAAAAAGATATGTAAACGCCCTGATACTGAGCTATAAAAAAGATGAACTAGGCTCTGTTTTGCAGACGCTCGAGAGCGTCGCGAGCGCATTTAGAATTCCAAAATTCCAAGATATTGTAAAATCTCCGACGCTAAAAGAGGAATCCAAAGTGGAACTTATTGCGTCGTTTATAAAAAATCCAAGCGAAAAAATCGTAAATTTTATTAAACTTCTAGCTAAAAATAGGCGTATTGCGCTAATCCCGCAGATAGTTGAGGAACTGCGCAAGAATATTGCGGCGCTGGATAATAAATACTTAGGTAAAATTTATTCCGCTACCGAAATAGACGTCGCGAAAATAAAAGAGCTAGAGGCTAAAATTTCAAAGAAATTTAATGCAGATATTACCCTACAACCCGTTAAAAGTGAGCTTGAGGGCATTAAGATCGAAGTAGAGGATCTTGGATTTGAGATTAGTTTTTCAGTTGATAGATTGAAACAAAAAATGAGCGAATATATTTTAAAAGCAATTTAAAGGAGTAAAGCGTGGGTGCGAAAATTAAGGCAGACGAAATTAGCAGCATAATCAAAGAGCGAATCGAAAATTTCGATCTTAGCGTTGATATCGAAGAAACCGGTAAGGTCGTTTCGGTCGCAGACGGCGTTGCTAATGTTTACGGCTTAAAAAACGTAATGGCTAACGAGATGGTCGAATTCGAAAACGGAGCTCGTGGTATCGCGTTAAATTTAGAGGAGAGCAGTGTCGGCATCGTTATTTTAGGCGATACTAGCGGTATTAACGAAGGTAGTAGCGTTAAAAGACTGGGTAAGCTTTTGCGCGTTCCGGTAGGTGATGCATTAATCGGTCGCGTGGTAAACGCTCTAGGCGAACCGATCGACGGCAAAGGCGCGATAGAGACCAGCGATACTAGGTTTGTTGAAGAAAAGGCTAAAGGCATCATGGCTCGTAAATCCGTCCACGAACCGCTTCAAACCGGCCTTAAAGCGATAGATGCGTTAGTGCCGATCGGTCGCGGACAGCGCGAGCTCATCATCGGTGACCGCCAAACGGGAAAAACCACCGTCGCCGTTGATACTATCATCAATCAAAAGGGTCAAGATGTCATCTGCATATACGTAGCAATCGGCCAGAAGCAATCTACCGTCGCGCAAGTCGTTAAGAAGCTTGAAGAATACGGTGCGATGGACTATACGATCGTAGTTGCAGCCGGTGCTAGCGAGGCGGCCGCGCTTCAGTATTTGGCTCCGTATTCAGGCTGCACCATGGGTGAGTATTTCAGAGATAACTCCCGCCACGCGCTTATCATCTACGATGATTTAAGCAAACATGCGGTTGCGTATCGCGAGATGTCGCTTATCTTGCGCCGTCCGCCAGGACGCGAGGCGTATCCTGGCGACGTATTTTATCTACATTCCCGTTTGCTTGAGCGCGCTAGCAAACTAAGCGATGCACTCGGTGCAGGTAGCCTAACGGCGCTTCCTATCATCGAGACGCAGGCAGGCGACGTTTCGGCGTATATCCCTACAAACGTTATCTCTATCACTGACGGTCAAATTTTCCTAGAGTCTGGTCTATTTAACTCTGGAATTCGTCCTGCGATCAACGTGGGTCTTTCGGTTAGCCGCGTCGGCGGTTCTGCACAGATTAAAGCGATCAAAAAGGTCTCGGGAACCTTGCGCCTAGATCTCGCTCAATACCGTGAGCTTCAGGCGTTTGCGCAGTTTGCGAGCGATTTGGACGAGAGCAGCCGTAAGCAGCTGGATCGCGGACAAAGAATGGTCGAAATTTTAAAGCAACCTCCTTATTCGCCGCTTCCGGTCGAAAATCAAGTGGTCATAATCTTTGCGGGAAGCCGCGGATTTTTGGACGATGTGCCTACGAGCTCTATTGGCAAATTTGAAGCTGAGCTCTATCCGTATATCGAGGCGAAATATCCTGAAATTTTTGAAGAGATCAGAAGCAAAAAGACCATCGAGAAGGATTTGGAAGAAAATTTAATCAAGGCTCTAAATGACTTTAAAGCGACCTTTGCCGCTTAAAAAGGCTAAATTATGGCAAATTTAAAGGATATAAAACTTCAAATCAAAAGCGTCAGAAATACGGAGAAGACTACCAAAGCTATGAAGCTGGTCTCCAACGTCAAGCTTAAAAATACTAAAGAGGCGGCGATGCGCTCGCGTGCTTATGCGGTGAAGATTAACGAGGTCTTGGGTGAAATTTCTGCGCGCGTTAAAAATTACGTAGGCAATAATTCGGGCAACGACGAAAAACTTAGAATTTTTGATACCACGCGGGAAGTAAAGGTGGTTGATTTGCTGTTTATCACCGCAGATAAAGGGCTTTGCGGCGGTTTTAATATCAACACCATCAAAAAGATCAAAGCTTTGATCGAGGAGCTTAAGGCTAAAAAGATCAAGGTTCGCCTTCGCGCCGTAGGCAAAAAGGGGATAGAGTATTTTGATTTTCAAGGCATTGAGCTTTTGGAGCGATATATCGGCGTGAGCTCATCTCCATCGTCTGAGAAAGCTAACGAAATCGTCCAGGCCGCGGTTAAGGATTTTAACGAAGGCAAAACCGACGAAGTCATACTTATCCACAACGGCTATTTAAATATGATCTCTCAGGAGATGCGGGTAAATACGTTGGTGCCAATCGGTGAGCCTGCGATTAGCGAGGATGCTTTAAAAACATCTACATTGGAAGTAGAGGTTGAAAGCCCTGAGGACGAAGAAACATTGATGTTAAATTTAATCCAGAGCTATCTTAGCTACAGCATGTATTACGCGCTTATTGACTCTTTGGCAGCGGAGCATTGCTCGAGAATGAATGCGATGGAGAATGCGACAAATAACGCCAAAGAGCGCGTATCGCAGTTAAATTTAGCATATAACAAAGCCAGACAAGGCTCTATCACGACTGAGCTTATCGAGATCATAAGCGGCGTCGAATCAATGAAATGAAAGGAAAACGGATGAAAGGAATAATTTCTCAGGTAATGGGTCCCGTGGTCGATGTCGATTTCAAGGACTACTTACCAAAGATTAATGAAGCTATCGAGGTTAAATTTGACGTCGAGGGCGCTCATCGCAGGCTGATCCTAGAGGTAGCCGCACACCTTGGAGACAACCGCGTCCGCACGATCGCTATGGATATGAGCGATGGACTTAGGCGAGGGCTTGAGGCTACGGCTCTTGGCGCGCCTATTACGGTGCCAGTGGGCGAGAAGGTTTTGGGTAGAATTTTTAATGTCACGGGCGATCTGATCGACGAGGGCGAGGATGAAAAATTTGAAACTCGCTGGTCGATCCACAGAGATCCGCCTAGCTTTGAAAATCAAAGCACGAAGAGTGAAATTTTTGAAACCGGCATTAAGGTAGTCGATCTACTCGCTCCTTATGCAAAGGGCGGCAAAGTAGGACTATTCGGCGGTGCTGGCGTCGGTAAGACCGTCATCATCATGGAGCTGATTCACAACGTCGCTTTCAAACACAGCGGCTACTCCGTATTTGCGGGCGTCGGCGAGCGAACGAGAGAGGGAAACGACCTTTATAACGAGATGAAAGAATCGGGAGTTCTGGATAAGGTCGCCTTGACCTACGGTCAGATGAACGAGCCGCCGGGGGCGAGGAACCGTATCGCGCTAACCGGTCTTACGATGGCTGAGTATTTTCGCGACGAGCTTGGGCTTGATGTTTTGATGTTTATCGATAATATCTTCCGTTTCTCGCAGTCGGGCTCGGAGATGTCCGCGCTGTTAGGACGAATTCCGTCCGCGGTCGGTTATCAGCCTACGCTTGCTAGCGAAATGGGTAAACTGCAAGAGCGTATCACTTCGACCAAAAAGGGCTCCATTACCTCCGTTCAGGCCGTTTATGTTCCTGCGGACGACCTTACCGACCCTGCGCCGGCGACCGTTTTTGCGCACCTTGATGCGACGACCGTTCTAAACAGAGCGATCGCCGAAAAAGGAATTTATCCTGCCGTCGATCCGCTTGATTCGACCTCAAGAATGCTCGATCCGCAAATCATCGGCGAGGAGCATTATAAAGTCGCTCGCGGAGTCCAAGCGGTACTTCAAAAATACAAAGATTTGCAGGATATCATCGCGATTTTAGGTATGGACGAGCTTAGCGAAGAGGATAAACTCGTAGTCGAGCGCGCTAGAAAGATCGAGCGCTACCTATCTCAGCCGTTTTTCGTAGCCGAGGTATTTACCGGAAGCCCGGGCAAATATATCTCGCTAGAGGAGACTATCGCGGGATTTAAGGGAATTTTAGAGGGTAAATACGACGATCTGCCGGAGAATGCCTTTTATATGGTAGGAAATATCGACGAGGTAGTAGCAAAAGCCGAAAAGATGAAAGCATAGGAATTTTAAGATGAAAGAATTTTTGCTTTTAGATATCGTTACACCCGAAGGGATGATCTTTTCGGGCGAAGTCAAATCCGTCCAGCTCCCCGGCATTACTGGCGAAATGGGTATTTTGCCGGGGCATGCGAGTTTACTGACGGGGCTTAAAGATAAAAGCGAAGGCGGGGTCGTCGAGATCGTGGATAGAGATGGCAAAAAGCAGCTTGTTTTGGTAAACGACGGATTTTTGGAAGTTACAGAAGAAAAAACTACTATCCTAGCCACTCAAGCCGTAGCTATCGGAGGCGATAGCGAAAGCGCCGTAGCGAAGTCTTTGCAACGCGCCAAAAATATGCTTGCGTCTATTAGCTCCGATGCGGCAAATTCCGCAGCAATCATGGCTAGAGTCGACGAATTCGCAAGGCAAAGTTAAATATGCTAGATATAATTTTAAGTTATTTTACGAGAAGCACGTTTATTACGATATTTGTGCTTTCTTGGTTATCCGTCTATTTTATCGTCACTTTTACGATTTTGATCTCCAGATTTGTAGGGCTTAGTGCGTGGCAACACCGCGAAGCAAAGGCACTCGAATCCTTGCTTATGGGTGGTAGGATTTCGCTTTCGGGCTCTATTTTTCAAAAAGTAAATACCGATAAGATTTCAAAAGAAGCCTTGGAAATTTATAAAGGCAAGGCCGAACGCGACTCTACTAGCGGACTTACCTGGCTATCTATAGTCGCCTCTACTTCGCCATTTATCGGGCTATTTGGTACAGTCGTTAGTATACTTCACACATTTTCCAAGCTCGGCGGCGGAAATTCCGGCATCGATACTATCGCTCCTGCGATCAGTGAGGCGCTAGTTGCCACAGGATGTGGAATTTTTGTAGCGATCCCCGCATACACCTTTAGCTTACTTATAAAACGCAAAGCATACGAAGTTATGAGCATTATAAATCGTACAGCGGATATTTTGCTATTTAAAGCAAACACTGGAAAAGCTATTTAATGTATAATTTCGACGAAAATCCAGAGTTAAATATCACTCCGCTCGTCGATATTATGCTTGTTTTGCTAGCGATTTTAATGGTCGCGCAAACGGCGATTATCTACGATGAAAAGATCGAACTGCCTAGCGGCTCAAAAGCACAGGTTTCGGAAAATACCGCGGAATTCTTGCTTGTGCGTATCGGCGAAGATCGCAAGGTTTATATCGACAAAAGCTCGATGAGCCTAGCTGAATTCCCGGATAATCTCGTGCTGCTTAAAGGCACCGGCAAGTATAGCTTGGAAAAACCCGTCTATATCCAAGCCGATAAAAGACTCGTTTACGACGATGTGATGTTTGTTTTAAAGAGCCTAAAGCAGGCGGGTTTTACAAAAGTCGCACTTCAAACAAATGGCTAATTATTCAAATTTTACGGGGGTTAAATACGATAATTTCAAATCGTTTTTAATTGCCCTTTTTGCCTATTGGCTGGTGATTTTTGTTCTTTTATATCAAATTTCAAAGCCGCAGGAAAAATTTAAAAAATATACTGACAATCCCAACGATTATATGGATGTTACTTTTGATTTCGAAATAGATGATAAACTTCCGTCCGCGCCTGAAATCGCTAAAGAAACAAAGCAAGGTGAGTTTGACAATAAGAATGTGAAGGACGTGCCGGAGGATAAAATTAAGACTACGGCGCAAGTAGTTCCGCCGCCTCCGGTGCAGGAAAAGCCGAAAGAGCCCGAAAAGCCGAAGGAAGAGCCGAAGACGGAACCTAAAAAGGACGAGCCTAAAGCTGAGCCCAAAAAAGAGGAGCCCAAGCCCGAGCCTAAGTTGGAAGATAAACCTTCCGAAAAAGTAGTAGAGAAAAAAGAGGAAGCTAAGCCGGAGCCGAAAAAAGAGGAAAAACCGAGCTTGAGCGATCTTTTTTCGGATACGACTAAGGACAATAAGAAGCTTGAGGAGAGCGCTAAAGCTAGCGACGCCGTTCAGAGTAATAAAAAGTCCGATAAAGAAACTGCCACCTCTAGTGCTAAGGATAAAGCGGCATCTAAAAATGCTGTCGTCAAATCCGATAAGCTTGGCGGCAGGACGCAAAGGACGGGCGAGTATAACGCTTATTACGGCGCTATCGAGAAGAAGCTTCAAGTTCTATGGAGTAGATATGTGGCGACCGCGAAGGACGACGCAAGGATTAAGATAGTCTTTAGCGCAGATGGACGAGTGGCGGATTATACTATTATAGAGTTGGGGCGAGAGACTGAATTTAACCAGAAGTTGCGAGATTTTTTGGATAATCTATCGACTCAGACTTTCCCGAAGTCTCCCGACGGAGCGTCGCACGAGATTGATACTAGGATGTCCGACGTAATGAAGACAAATTAGAATTTGTAAGGAAAAAAGTGAAGAGACTTTTTTGTATTTTTGCGTTTTGCTGTATGCTTTTTGCAGAAGATGCAGATTCTACTAAAAATTCTACATCTTCAAATTTAAACATCGAAATTCAAAATTCCTATAAAATTGAGATTTATTATAATGATGTTAAAAAACAGCTGGGTTATTTGTGGTGGGCGCAAAAAATGACCCCTGCTGAAGGTAGCGTGCTGCTCAACGTAAGCTTAAGTGCTGATGGGAAAGTTATTGATTATAGCACAGATTATTTGGAGGGCGATGAAATATTCCGCAAAAAACTTAAGAACTTTTTGGTGAGGCTTCCGAAACAACGCTTTGCAAAAGCGCCAGACAACAAGCCTCGTAAATTTGGGATTTTTTTAAAATATAATGTTAAATCAGATCAAATTAAGGAGAAAAGATGAAGAAACTACTTTTGATTCTTGCATTTTGTAGTAGCATTTTCGCGGCAGATGCGACTATGTCTATCGTAAACGAAGGGGTAAATCTACCTAAAATCGTCGTTCAAGATGCATCGAACCTTGCAAATTCAGAATTTGGCAACAAATTCTTTAAACTTATGGTGGGCGATCTAAAGGTCGGCGCGACTTTTGAAGTCAGCGACGAGTATCTACAAAGCAGCTATGATGCGGGCGCTTCCGACAATCTAGGCTCTAGCGGTGCCGCTCTTATCGTGCGCTACGCGGTAAGTGATAAAAGCTCGCCGATGAGCCTAAAAGTCAAAGTGCTCGAAGCAAACAGCGGTAGGGTGATGTATGAGAAGAGCTTTACGCTTTCAAATGCCGAGAAATATCCGTTTTTAGCCCATATGGCGGTATCTGAGATCGTCAAGCAGTTAGGCTATTCAAATGTCGATTGGATGAAGGAGATGATTTTGCTCTCTCGCTACACTTCGACGCGCGAAAGCGAGATTATGGTAGCGGATTATACGCTTACTTACCAGCAGGTTGTGCTTCGCGGCGGATTAAATATCTTCCCTAAATGGGCAAGTGCAGCGCAGAACGAATTTTATTACACCTACTACGTCAATAAAAATACGCCTGCTATCTATAAATTTAATCTATCCAACGGTAGCAAGAGTAAAATTTTTACCGGTCATGGCATGACAATAGCTTCGGATGTAAGCGCCGACGGCAGAAAGCTTCTAATCACCAATGCGCCTAAAGATCAACCCGATATTTATTTATATGATATAGCCTCGGGCAGCGCTAAGCAAATTACCGATTACGCTGGCATTGATGTAAATGGAAATTTTATCGACGGCGATTCGCGCGTGGCTTTTGTGAGCGATCGTTTAGGTTATCCAAACGTATTTGCCACTAGCATAAACGGCGGCAACGTTCAGCAACTCGTCTATCACGGCAAAAACAATAACTCCATCAGCACAAATGGCAATTACGTTACTTACTCTAGTCGCGACGGCGGGGGCGGATTTAATATATATTTAATCTCTACTCAAACCGATATGATTCGCCAGTTAACGGCTAGTGGCAAAAATATGTTTCCTAGATTTTCTAGCGATGGCGGCAGCATTATGTTTATCAAGCAAGACGGCGGCGGAAGCTCGGTAGGTATTATCAGAGTTAACGAGAATAAAAGTTTCCAATTTCCGTTAAGAGTGGGTAAAATTCAATCGGTTGATTGGTAAAATATTAAAAAATCTCGTGATATAATGACTTCAATTTTTTTTGAAAGGATAGAAAATGAAACATTTAGTTTTATCTTCGATAGCAGTTGCTGCTCTATTATTGAGCGGTTGTTCTAAAAAGACCCCAGAGGCCGATACTACAAGCACAAGTGATGCAGATAGACTAGCTGCTTTGGCATCTCAGATCCAAAGTGAAGTTGGCACTGTTTATTTCGACTTTGATAAATTTAATATTAGAGCCGATCAGCAAGGCACAATCAATAATAACGCAGCTCTATTCAATCAAGCAGGCGCAGAGTCTCTAACTGTTAAAGTTGAGGGTAACTGCGATGAGTGGGGTTCTGATGAGTACAACTATGCTCTTGGTCTAAAGAGAGCTACTGCAGCTAAAGACGCATTGGTTGCTCAAGGCGTAAATGAGAGCAGAATTTCCGTAGTAAGCTACGGTGAGAGCAATATGGCTTGCACAGAGCATTCTAAAGAGTGCGACGCTCAAAACAGACGCGACGAATTCAAAGTTGGATTCTAATTTGAAATTTAAAAATTTCACGGTGGCGGCTCTTTTGGGAGCTGCCACTTTTTTAAATGCAGAAACTTCCGCATTTGATGCTGGCAATATTGATTCAGGCAGCTCTTATGGACTAACTGAAAACGAACAAGTATTGCGCGATAACCGCAAGCGTATAAGCGAGATGCAAACTAGCGTAGATAATACACGCGAGAGCGTCGAAGGTTTGCGAAGCGTTCTTGAAGGAACAAATTCTAAAATTTCGAACCTGGAAAATAGGGTGGCAGATCTAGAAATTCGCGCTACCGGCAAAAGCCAAGGTAACAGCGAGCTAGATCAGATGAAACGAGATATCGCAACTATAAAAGCCCAAATTGCTGAAATTAATAAAAAATTAGGTAGCGGCAGCAGCGTAAAAAAAAACGCTGAATTAGACGCAGGCACTGCTCCGGCTCCCGCTAGCACAAAATCAGACTCCGATTTTAAATCAAAAGATCAAGCTTCAGTATTGAAAGAGGCTGACGCTTTATATGCCAAAAAAGACTATTCCGGCGCAAAAGAGCGCTATAATTATTTAGTATCTAAGAACTACAAGCCCGCTAAGGCAAACTATATGCTGGGCGAAATTTCATATTTTTCCGGCTCATACGCAGAAGCGATAAACTACTATAAAAAGAGCATCTCGCACAATGAGAGCCAAGACTACACCCCAAAACTTCTTTATCACACCGCGATCAGCTTCGATAAGATCGGCGATAAAGACAGCGCAGATAAATTCTACAAAGCGCTAAAAGCTTCATACCCGGATTCCAAAGAAGCTAAAGCCGCGCCCACTAGATAACCTAAATTTAAATACAAAATCAAAAATAAAATTTTAAATAGGAGAAAACTATGGCTAATAACCGAGTTATAAAGATGCATTATGAGCTAAAAGACGGCAAAAGCGGCGAAATTTTAGAGTCAAATTTAAACTCCGACCCGATCGCCTTTCTTAGCGGCAAAGATCAAATTATCCAAAAGCTGGAAGATGAAATTTTAAATCTACAAGCGGGCGAGAGCAAAACGGTTCTAATAAGCCCGAGCGACGGGGTCGGCGAGTATAGAGAAGACGCCGTGCAGATCCTGCCTAAAGAGCAGTTTGCGGGCATTGATCTGGTCGTTGGTATGGAGCTTTTCGGCCAGGCGGAGGACGGCGCGACTACCCGCGTGAGCGTCAAAGCTATCGGCGAGCAGGATGTCACTATCGACTTTAACCACCCGTTTGCGGGCAAGGAGCTGGAATTTAATATAAAGATCGTCGAGAACCGCGAAGCGACGGCGGACGAAATTCTTACCGGACAGCCGGAGGGCGCGCACAGCTGCGGCTGCGGACACAACCATCACCACGAGGGGCACGAGTGTTGCGGAGGTCATGGGCATGCAGACGGTCATGAATGCTGCGGGGGCCACGATCACGGAAAAGATCACGAGTGCTGCGGCGGGCACCACCACGAGCATTAGGCTTTTTTATGAAATTCGCTTTTATCTTCCCCGGACAGGGCTGCCAAAGCGTAGGCATGGGCAGGGAGTTTTACGAAAACTCCGCTTCTGCGTGCGCGCTTTTGGATGAGGCTTCAGACTTTACCGGTATCGATTTTAAAAATTTACTATTTGAGCCTAACGACAAGCTCGACGTTTCGGAATTTACGCAGCCTGCTATCGCGCTAAATTCTATGATGGCGCTTGCGGCGCTGCAAGAAAGGCTGGATCAAGAAAAGCTTAACATCGCTCCGCAGTTTTTGCTCGGACACTCGCTGGGCGAGTTTAGCGCGCTAAGCGCTGCGGGAGGCATAGAGCCCAAAGAGATGCTAAAGCTAGTAAATATTCGCGGCAGGCTTATGCAGAGCGCCTGCGAGGGCAAAGGCGCCGGAATGATGGTGATCTTGGCTCTTGCCGACGAGGCGGTCGAAAAAATTTGCGCGGATGCGACGAGCGCAGGCAAGCAGGTTTGGGCGGCGAATTATAACTGCGACGGGCAGATCGTAGTTGCGGGCAAAAAAGATGATCTCGCAGCACTCGAGGGCGAGTTTAAAGCCGCGGGCGCAAAGCGCGCGATGCTACTTAATATGAGCGTCGCGAGCCACTGCCCTATGCTACAAAGCGCCAGCAACGAGCTTTTGGAATTTTTACGCCCCGCGCTAAAAGAGAGCTTTGCCCCCGTCATCGCTAACGCCACGGCGCGCGCATATAGGACGAAATCCGAAGCGCTAGAGCTGCTGAAAGCCCAGCTTATCGGCCCCGTACTTTACAAGCAAAGTATCAAAAATTATGAGAGCGAGGCGGACTGCTTCGTCGAGTTCGGCGCGGCGGTTTTAAAAGGGATAAACAAAAAGATCACGCAAAAGCCGACTTTCAGCATCACGGATCTTGCGAGCCTAGACGAGTTTCTGAAATTTGCAAAGGAGAACGAATGAAAGTAGCGATCTTGGGCGCTATGCCCGAAGAGATCGAGCCGCTGCTATCCGCACTGCGCGAGCGGGGCGTGAGCGTGGATGCTACGGAGCATGCGAATAATAAATTCTACGCCGCCAAGCTTAACGGTCACGATCTAGTGATCGCATATTCGAAGATCGGCAAGGTAAATTCCGCTCTAACGGCTACGGTTATGATCGAGAAATTCGGCGCGCGCGCGCTCATTTTTACGGGCGTTGCGGGGGCTTTGAAGCGCGGCATTAAGATCGGCGAAATTTTATACGCCACCTCGCTCGTGCAGCACGATCTGGATATCACGGCGTTTGGGCATCCGCACGGATTCGTGCCTGGAAGTAAAATTTCAGTCCAAACCGACGCGAAGCTAAATTCCATAGCGCAAACCGTCGCCGAGCAGCTTGGCATCACGCTAAAATCGGGCATTATCGCTAGCGGCGATCAGTTCGTAAGCGGCGAGGAGCGCAAGAGCTGGATCGAGCGGACGTTTGACGCAAGCGCGGTCGAGATGGAGGGGGCGAGCGTGGCGCAGGTGTGCGACGCGCTGGGCGTGCCGTTTTGCGTGCTGCGCGCGATAAGCGACGAGGCGGGGCATAAAGCCGAGTTCGACTTTGACGAGTTTATGGTAAAAAGCGCGCAGACGAGCGCAAATTTCGTCCTAAAAATGATCGAAAGGTTATGATAAACCTCTCTAAAAATTTGCTTCGTAAGGTCGGACAAACCAACGCCAAATACCAGATGTTCGAGCGTGGCGATAAAATTTTACTAGCTCTTAGCGGCGGCAAGGATAGCATGAGCTTGGCGCACGTGCTGAAACACTTCCAAAGCGTAAGCCCGCTAGATTGGGAGTTTCGAGCTGTTACCGTCACCTATGGTATCGGCGAGGACCTGCGCGAGATAAGCGCCCATTTTAAAGAGCATGAGATCCCCTACGAGATAATCGATACCAAAATTTTTGAATTCGGCAAGGAGAAGATCCGCGCAAACACCACGTTTTGCAGCTTTTGTTCGCGTATGAGGCGCGGATACATCTACTCTTACGCGCTCGAACACGGCTTTAATAAGATCGCCATCGCTCACCACCTCGACGACGCCGCGGAGAGCTTTTTTATGAATTTCACCTTCAACGGCGCGCTTCGAACTCTCGCTCCGCGCTATGTCGCCGAAAACGGGCTCGTGATCATCCGTCCGTTCATTCTTGCGCGCGAGCGCCAAATCGCCGCCTGTGCTAGAGATAACGAGCTTCCAATCATGCGCGAGGAGGAGGTCTGCCCCGCGAAGCAATACGGCGGCAAGGAACCCACCGCGCGTGCCGCTACGAAGGAGCTTTTGGCGCAGTACGAAAAGACCCATCCGAGGTTTTTTATCAGCCTGCAAGCCGCTTTCGCCAACATCCACGAAGAGACCTTTTTCGAGCCTAAATTTTAAAATTTTAGCGGTTTGCACTCCTTCACTCAAACGAATTCAAAGCGCGCAGTTCTTGCGATAACATGAGTTTGGTGCGCCTAGTTCGATTTTTTGGCTTGAATGAGCCTGACGCACGCAGAGCGGTTATCTTCCCCCGTGCTCGAACGAGCTGTGAGCCGCAGCGTAGGCAATTATGCCCTGGGTATGAGTTGTGCACGAGCCGCGGCGAATAGCTATCCCCCTGCGTCTAAGAAGCCGTGTGTGCGAGCAGTTGTACTTCTGCGTCCGAAGCTGTGCGCGCGAGTGATTGCGCTCCTGCATCCGAAGCTGTGCGCACGATCGGTTACGCCCTCTGCGCTCGAGAAGCTACGAGCGATAGTAGGTCGTGCGTTGCTTGTATCTGTTTTTGCGAAACAGCCGCGGCTGTTTTCGGCGCCGCCCTCTCGTCTTGCTCAAAAGCCGCCCGTACCAAGCGGAGCCTTACGAGCGAGCGTTATGGACTTGCAAAGCTTGCGCGAAAGATAGTTGTAGAAATTCCATTTCAAAAAAATATTTTAGAAATTTTATCTCGCAAAATTTCGCTTAAAATTTTAACGAAGTCCGATTCAAAACTCCGATGAAGCCGAATTATGAAATTTTACCCCGCAAAATTTTAAAATTTTATCGGCAGACTATAGTTTGAAGTGCATTTGCAGATCTGATCGTCGTGCGCCGTAAATTTAAACCGCTCGCCCATTCCGCAAAACGTTTCAGAAATTTTACTTCGCAAAATTTTAAAATTTTAACGAAGCCGAATTCAAAATTCAAGCGGAGCCAAATTTTAAAATTTTATCGGAGCAAAATTCTAAAATTTCACGCAGCCGAATTTACGCTCTCGTTTCATAAACGTTACATTTTGAAATTTCGCCGCTCGCTCTCGGTTAAATTTCACGCCGCTTTAAAGCTACTCAAAACCTCCGCTGTCGCGCGCGTAGATTAAATTTTAAAATTTCGCGGGCGCCGCATTGCTTCTCAAATTTGCACACCGCGAAATTTTAACCGATTTTCGCTCCGAAATTTATGCCGCATTAACCGCCGCGGATATATAATAGCGAATGTCATATTTCACGTAAGGAGTAAGCATGGCTACAATCCAACCAAGCTATAAGCTTTTTATCGACGGCGAGTTTGTGGGTGCCGAAGGCGGCGCGAGCCTAGACGTTTTTAATCCCGCTACCGGCGAGAAAATTTCAAAGATCGCAGATGCTAGCAAGGCGGACGTCGATAGAGCGGTCGCCGCGGCGCGCAAGGCGTTTGAGAGCTTTCGCCGCACTAGCGTTTATGAGCGCAGTGCGCTGTTAAATAAGATCGCCGACGTCCTAGAGCAAAACGCCGAGTTCATCGCCACCGTAGAGACTATCGACAACGGCAAGCCGATCCGCGAGACGCGCGCGGTCGACGTAGCGTGGTCGATCGAGCATTTCCGCTATTTTGCGGGCGTGATCTTAGGCGAGGAGGGCAGCGCCAATATGTTAAAAGAGCGCTATCTATCCGTCGTCTTGCGTGAGCCGATCGGCGTAGTAGGACAGATCGTGCCGTGGAATTTCCCGTTTTTGATGGGCGCGTGGAAGCTCGCTCCGTTACTTGCCGCGGGCGATACGTGCGTATTTAAGCCAAGCTCCGAAACCAGCCTTAGTATTTTGGAGTTTATCCGCCTAATCGCGCCGCTGCTTCCAAAAGGCGTCATCAACGTCATAACCGGTAAGGGAAGCAAGGCAGGCGAGTTCGTCCGCACTCACAAAGGGCTTGATAAGCTCGCATTCACAGGCTCTACCGAGGTCGGCAGAGGCATCGCGCTAGCCGCGGCGCAAAAGATCATCCCCGCTACGCTTGAGCTTGGTGGCAAGAGCGCAAATATCATCTTTGATGATTGCGATTTCGACGTTGCGATCGACGGCGTGCAGCTGGGGATCCTTTTCAACCAAGGCCAGGTCTGCTGCGCGGGAAGTAGAATTTTTGTGCAGGAGGGCATCTACGATAAATTCGTACCGGCGCTCGTGGAGAAATTTAAGCGCATCAAAGTAGGCGATCCGCTCGATCCGAACACCCAGATGGGATGCCAGATCAACAAAAAGCAAGCCGATAAAATTTTAGAGTACGTAAAAATCGGCGTAGAGGAGGGCGCTAAGATCGCCGTGGGCGGCAAGCGACACAGCGCGGGAGAGGCTTTCGTCGAGCCTACGCTACTCGTGGACGTGCACAACGACATGCGCGTGGCGCAGGAGGAGATCTTCGGTCCTGTGGGCGTCGTGATTAAATTTAAAGATCAAGACGAGCTCGTCCGCATGGCAAACGACAGCCTCTACGGACTCGGCGGCGCCGTATTTACGCGCGACATCGCAAAAGCGCTCACGGTCGCACGCCTGCTTGAGACGGGTCGAGTGTGGGTCAATACCTACAACCAGATCCACGCGGGCGCGCCGTTTGGCGGCTACAAAGAATCAGGCATCGGTCGCGAGACGCACAAGATGATCCTGGAGCACTATACCCAGACCAAAAACATCTACATCGACACGATCTCTAAACCGAGCGGCTTTTACGAGCAGTAAGGGCTTAGCGCGGTATCTCGGGCGGTTTGCGCCGCCCGAGAGTTTATTCTGCCTGACTCGATTGAGTATTTAATTTTAAGATTAATATAGGCTCATCATTTGGTAGTAAATTTTTATTTGCTAACCTTATGCCTTTATAAACATTTATCGTGATTTTAACATTTGGCATGTCTGTAACCTTTGAAAAATTATTTAAGAGCAACTTTATATCATCATCTCTAGCGCCATAAATGTTTACTATGCTCTCATATCTATCGGTAATTTTTCCACAAGACCAAGAACCGCCTAGATGATTTAAATCTCTTATTCCTTCAAATATTATTTCTTCTGCTTTGTCGTTGTACTGATTCCGGCACTCCCTACTGTCGCAGCCGAATAATATAAATACGGCAACTATCAAAAAGAAACACTTTGTAAATTTCAGCATTTCATTTTCCTTAATTTGATTTTGTGTCTAATTTTACGGTTAATATATTCTTGCTAAATGGCGGCGGAGTTTTGCTGCCCTATTTCCAATATCTCTCATAAACCGATATAGTAATTTTGACATTTGGAATTTGTGCCGCTTCTGCTACATTCTTTAATAAAGCTTCTAAATCATCGTTGCTAGGTCCGTAAAAATTTATGAAGTATTCATAGTTGTCAATAGACCCGCACGTCCAATCTCTATTTTCCTTATCCTTTAAATTATCGGTTATAATAGAAAACGCCTTATTATTGTATTCGTTGCGGCATTCATTACCGTCGCAGCCGAATAGAACAATCGCAAAAAATATTGCAACAAGAAATTTTATGGCGAAATTAAAAAATCCGCCTGTTTTTATAGTTTGACAACTGCGATCGCAACCCATTTTCGCTCCTCATACAAAATTTATTCATATTTAAAATTTTTAAAATTGAAATATCTTACATTGCGTTCTTTTAGTAGAATTTCCAGCTTTTCAAAATCATCGCTCGCTATGTAGTCCATCGGTATAGAGATTGAGCCTAGATAAATCAATATATCATAAATCTTCGGCTTAAGCCTTATGGCTAAAATTTGTTTAAATGATATAGGGATTTTATATGCGGTGAATTCCTTTATATCTGTAAGCATGATAATTTTTTCCCAGAAAAAATATTTCACGACCATACGATCATCGTAACACGCAATAAATTTAAAGCAATTCGGGATAATCTCTGCGTAAAAAAGCCCGATTAGCATCACCCAGCCTACGATAGGCGCATAAGGCTTGTCAAGCATTATAAAAACAATGGCGAGATAAAATTGCAAAATTTTAACTACCGCATAAAAAGGTCCGTAAAAACGCCTCGCCCTTTTTACGATTAGCAGCGGCTCATCCGGTTTGGTATCGTTCATTTGGAATTCCTTGATTTTCCAAATTTAATAAACAAATATTTTTAATATTAATGCAAAAAGTCCCAAATAAATGCAAAAATAGGCAATAAATGAGATTACGCAATAAAATACGCCTATAAATTTGTGTGCAAAACCTAAATTTTCTTTGGTTTCTTTCACAGACTCAATCAATACATTAAAATCAAAAAAATGCTTTATATAATTACCCTTTACATAAACGCTATTGAGCAAAATCACGCCAAGTAGCAGAAACATAAACCAGCCTCTAGCCAGATCATAATAAATGCCCATTTGTCCTCCGTTTATATAAAATATTCAGGCGAATTTTAACTTCACTGCGCTTACGCAGCGTTTAAATTTAATCTCGTTGCGGCTACGGCTAAATTTTAAAATTTCAAGCTTGCCGTTTTAAAGAGCCGTCATCTGTGCGAGTGAGCGTAGGCGGATGTATGCAAGAAACAACCTCGGCGCTGTTTTATCGCGAGCCCCGTTCGCATCAAGTCATACCGAGCCGCGCTAAGCCTCAAAACTCACGCGATTTCTAATTTTGCTATCGAGCCGCACCGAAGTCCGCAGCCAAACTCGCGCGGCGAAAATCTAAATTTACGCTATAATCTTGCAAAGCGGAGCGTAGAACTCCTGCTGCGCGTATGCGATGAAATTTAAACAAAGGCTCGCGAATGCGGGCTTCTTAGCTTTCGCACGGCTGCGGCGTAACGCTAAATTTAACGGAGGGAGCATGGATAAAGAGCGGTATATTTTTGAGAAATTTAGATCGAAGTTTAACGGCGATGATTGCGCCGTAATCGGCGAGCGGGCGTATTGCAAGGACCTTTTCGTCGAGGGCGTGCACTTTCGCCGCGGCTGGCTGAGCCTGCGCGAGATAGGCGCAAAGGCGATGCTCGTAAACATCTCGGACATGATCGCGACGAATGCGCGCGCTAAATACGCCCTGCTGGGGCTTGCGCTGCCGCGCGAGATCGGCACGCGCGAGATCGACGAGCTGTGCGCGGGCGTGAGCGAAACGGCGCGCGAGTGGGGCATACGGATCATAGGCGGCGACACGATCGGCTCGGATCGCATCGCGCTTAGCGTGAGTCTGATTGGCAAGTGCAAGCGCCCCGTGTTTCGCAGCGGCGCGCGCGTGGGCGATCTCATCGCACATACGGGCGAGCTAGGCAGCGTCGGGCGCGATCTGGCGGTGCTTTTAAGAGATGAAATTTCGCCCGCTAGCTCGCAGACGCAAAACCGAAACGATAAAATTTCGTCGGTGCAAAGCTCAATCACCGTGCCGCAGGGTCTGAACGCCGAGGCTTCGGCGACACAAAATCCTGGCGATGAGGTGCGAAGCTCGGACGATAAAATTTTACCTGCGCATGCCGAGCTACAGAACCTAGACGCTGAAACTTCGGCAATACAAATTTTGGATCTTGAGCCGCAAAGTCTGGACGATAAAATTTTGCCTGCGCGCGCCGAGCCGCAGAGCCTGGACGCCGAAACTTCGGCGCAAAATTCCGTGTCACGAAGCGGAGAGGATCGCAAGAGCCCTACGGCGCAAAGCTCCGCATGCGAAAATTCTATGTTGCAAAGCTTTGCAGGCGAAAATCCTGTGCCGGGTAGTGGCTCATATCGCTTGTGCGAGGATCTGCGCGCAAAAATTTCAAAAAATTCGCGCTTCGTTAGGCCCGTTTTGCGCGATAAGTTTTTTTACAAGGCGGCGAAGTTCATCAGCGCGGCGATGGACATTAGCGACGGGCTCGCACAGGACTTGCCCCGCCTACTGGAGGCTAGCGGCGTGGGTGCGCGCTGGACCGCCCGCCCTAGCGAGGCTGCGCTACAAAGCGGCGAGGAGTACGAGATTTTGTTCAGCTTCGCGCCGAAGTTTTTGCCTAAAATCTACGCGATTGCCGCTAAAACGGGTGTTTCGATCAATATCATCGCCGAGGTTTGCCCGCGCACGCCGCAAAGCTCGATGGAATTTCGCGGCAGCTCGCACCACTTCGCGCCTTGAAATTTGCCGCAGCCGCTTTAAATTTTAAGGTACGGGATTTGAATTTCTCCGGGGAATTCGCACGCAAAGTAGCAAATCGCTTTATTGCGCAGCGGGCAAGCCGATTAAAATTTTAAATTTACCGCTCGCACGGCGCCTCAAGCCTTGTGATTAAATTTCATAAATCAGCGCAGACGGCGTACATCGCGGCTCCGTGCACGTTAAATCATACGATACGCACGCTAAAATTTTGCATCGCGCGGCGCGAAATTTAAAATTCCGCAAAATGCCGTAATTTTTAAAAAATTTCACGAAATTTTGCGGAGCCGTAGAAATTTGCTGAGGCGCGGAATTTTATAGAGCCGAGGAATTTGGAATTTAAAATTTCACCCCTTCACGTAGCCTACACGCAAGCTCGCTATCATACTGCTACAAAATTTACAAAGGAGCCGTATGAGGGAGATCATAAAAAAATTTGTCGCAGGCGATGCGGATATTATATTCGCTAGACTTTCCGTTATCATCGTGCTTGCCGTGATGGGCAACTACAAGTGGTTTGAGTTTGAAGTGGAGGCTTTAAAGCCGCTCTTTTCGCAGACGTGGCTTTCGTGTTTGCCCTCAGCGCTCGGGGACGCCGGCGCGAGCTATTTTTTGGGCGTGGTGGAGACCGTGGGCTATCTCTCGCTCATCGCAGGCTTTTTCAAGCCGAAGGCGGGCATCGTGGGCGATCTCATCGTGATCGTCATGGCGTTTACTACGCTCAGCCTACTGCCGCAGCTAGGTAAGATCGACGGCTTTATCTTTAAAGACCTTTTCTTACTAGGCCTTGGCTTGGTGCTGCTAAAATACGACCTGGCGCGCCTTTGCCGCGGAGAAAAAAGCTGCGATTGAGCCGTCAAAACATACTGGCGTCGGTTCCGACGCAACACTAAATGATCGCGTACGGCGAGCTTGAGGCTTTTGATTTGGGGCCTGCTTTGCCGGCGGGTGCGTGCTTGAGCTCGCTCGCTCGCATAGCACCCTTTAAAATACGGCCGCGCGCTAAAATTTTACGGCGTGCGGTTGAAATTTATTGAGCTGCGGTAATTAAATTTTACTGACGCACAAACTCAAAATTATAAAATTTAAATCGACCTATCAGATTGTGCCACAAATTGAGTCGCGTTAAATTTGACAACGGAAGCTTAATCCTAAGCTCAAAGCATTAGATTTAGATCCGGCTGAATTCGCATTTGATTAAGCGAAACGAAAAGCGCAAAGTTATATCATTCCTTAGAAATTCTGCAATTTTTTCGAAAGGATGAGATATGAAGCACTTTTCACTCTCAAAAGCCGTTTTTATGGCGGCGAGTTTGGCCCTGCTCGGGCTAACGGTTGCGAATGCGCAGGAGAAATTTTCCCCCGTCATCGTCATTCACGGCGGCACCAGCGGGCTTGATCTAACCAAGGAGGAATTTAAAATCCGCGAGGAGCCGATGAAAAAAGCGCTTTTGGCCGGTCAAGCCGTGCTTGAGAAGGGCGGCAACGCGATGGATGCCGTAACGGCGGCCATTATGGTGCTTGAGGACGATCCGAATTTTAACGCGGGCAAGGGCGCGGTATTTACAGCCGACGGATTTAACGAGCTCGACGCCTCGATCATGGATGGCTCGACCAAAAAAGCGGGCGCGGTCGCGATGGCACGGCATATCAAAAACCCAATCTTAGGCGCCAGGCTCGTGATGGATAAGACGTGGCATACGCTAGTCGCCGGCGAGGGAGCCGACAAGCTCGCTAAAGAAAACGGCCTAGAGATGGTCGATCAGAAGTATTTTTTCACGCAGTTTAGATACGACGCGCTGCAAAAAGCCAAAGAGAAGCAAAAGCTGTTACTTGATAGCGAAAAGGCGAAAAAGACGTCGCTAAATTTACACGAGCGCCCATATCTTGGCACCGTAGGCGCGATCGCGCTGGATAAAAACGGCAACCTAGCCGCGGCGACCAGCACGGGCGGCATGACCAACAAAATGACCGGCCGCATCGGCGATAGCCCGATAATCGGCTCTGGAACCTACGCCGACAACGACTCGGTGGCGGTTTCATGCACCGGTACGGGCGACATCTACATGCGCGTAAATGCCGCACACGAGGTCTCGGCTCTGTATAAATACAAAACCTCCGACGTGCAAAAGGCCGCCGAAGAAGCGGTAAAAGAGGTCAAAGCGCTCGGCGGTAGCGGCGGCATCATCTCGATCGACAAGCACGGACATACGGGCTTTGCGTGGACGAAAGACAAGCTTGGCATGTATCACGGCGAGGCAAGGCTCGGAGCTAAACCGATCGTTTATTGGCCACTTGGCGAGAAATAAGCGCAAATTTAGCCCCTTTACGGGGCTAAATTTAAATCAAATAGCGAGGATAAATACGCTTTTTATAGCGCGTCTGTCTATTAAAATTTGGCGCTTTCATCAATCGAGCGTCTCGGCAAGGCAAATTTGGTCAAATTTTAATTTAGTGTCTCAGCAAAGCGCAAATTTTCTATTTAAAATTGGCTCTCTTTAACTTAGGCTCAAATCAAGAAATATTAAGTTCCGCTGAGCCTTAAATTTTACCGAAATCCATATTTCTTGATACCAAAGCGCTCAAATTTCAGGTAGAATATCGCCACATAAAATCAAGGCGGTAAAATGAGAAAATTTATAGTCGTTCGCGGACACGCGGGCTCGGGTAAAACGACTTTCGCAAAAGAGAAAATTAAAGAATTTAAAAACGAATATCCGCAGGCGCAAATTTATCATCTGGAAAACGATATGTTTCTAACCGATGAGGCGGGGGTTTATACTTGGTCGCCGAAGCTTTTGGAAGACGCGAAGCGCAAGGTCGCCCGCGAGATAAAGCAGGCGTATAAATTTGCCCTGGAAAACAAAGCTAAAGACGTTCTTATCGTGCTTAGCAACGTGAGTGCGCGCACCAAAGAGCTGCTAAGCCTAAAAGAGCAAGCCGCCCAGAATGGATTTATTTTCGAGTGCTTTAGAATGCAAAATTTCTTCGCCTCCGAGCACGGCGTCGATGAAAATACGGTAATAGCGATGTTTATCAAGGTCGCAAACAACAAAATAGAGGGCGAAATTTTGATCCCGCCCGTTAATCCTATGAGCGAAAGCGTAGCGCAAAAGATTAAAGACGCGGCGGCTCTAAACAGGCGCGATCTGCCCTTTGATGCGGCGCAAAACACCTACCTAACGAAAAAATATATCGCCGCTACGCAGGATAAAAGGCTCTGGAGTGCGCGTCAAAGCGAGCTTTACCCAGAGCTTCGCACCTACAAATACTCAAAACGCGTCTTTTTCAAAGCCGATTGGGATAAGGCGCTACTTGAGATGCGCGGGCTCATAATGGACGATGATCTAAATATCATCGTGCGCCCGTTTAAAAAGGTCTATAACTATTCGGAATTTACCTCGCACAAAAGCCTTTATCCTATCGACATCACAGACGATACACCCGTACTTGCCGTGCGAAAGGTAAACGGCTTTTTGGGGTGTTGCACCTACGTAGATGCCCACGAAAGCGGCGCGAGCTTTAACCACCGCGTCATCTACTCTACGACGGGATCGACCGATAGTAGATTTGCGCAAATGGCGCGTGAGCACTGCTGTAAATTTGAAGAAATTTTCAAACGCTATCCAAATAAAACTTTTTTATTTGAGATCACCGACGAGAGCGACCCACACATCGTAGAAGAGGAGCTTGGCGAGACTTTTATCGGACTCATCGACGTTAAAACCGGCGCGCAAGAGAGCGAATTTGAGCTGGATAAGATCGCCGCAAGTACTGACGGAGTGCTAAAAAGACCTTTTTATAAAGAGGGCGAGCAGTATCTAAAAACGAGCTTTGCGGAGCTAAAAAATATAGTCAAAGAGGCGAAATTCGAGGGCTTTATGGTGTATATCCCGAGCCAGGACGATTTTTGCTTTAAGATGAAAACGCCTTATTATCTCGTGAATAAATTTTTCGCTCGCAGTAAAAACGAGGCGCTTTCCGGCAAACTGGATAAAACCAAGCTCGATGAGGAATTTCACCCTTTAGTCGATCACATCAAAGCAAACGAGCGAGAATTCAAATCCCTTGACGAGCAGGGCAAGCTAGGCTTTATAAAAGAATTTTTGGAAAAAATTTAACGATTACCGTGCGAATATTTGGCACCGCGTAAATTTACGTAAAGCTCAAATTTGATGCGGCGATTAAAATTTAAAGGAAAATGATGATATTTTTTACCTCAGATTTGCATTTTTATCACGGCAATATTATGAAATACTGCCCTAAATTTAGGGCTTTTAACGACGTAAGCGAGATGAACGAAAAGCTAATAGAGCTCTGGAATGCCGTAGTGGGGCCCGAGGATACGGTTTATGATCTGGGCGATTTTGCATTTTGTAATAAATTAAAGGATCTAAAAAGCGTCGCGCGTAGGCTAAACGGCTCGCATGTGCTGATTTTAGGCAACCACGATACGCTCATTAGCCAAAACAAAGAAGCGCTGCTACGCGAGCTAAAAGACGACGGAAATCCTATCTTTAGCGATATCCTGCACTACAAGGAGCTAAATTTTGACGGCGGCGCGGGCGCGATAAAGGACGGCAAAGTGGGTATGAGTATCTGCATGTTTCACTATCCCGTAGAGGAGCACAACCGCGCCCAGGAAGGTTCTTTTATGCTTCACGGACACTTGCACGACCGCGCTTCCAGCCTAGAGGGGCGCATACTAAACGTAGGCTTTGACTCGCACGGCAAAATTTTAAGCTTAGACGAGATCGTGCAAATTTTAGGGCAAAGGCAAATCGCGGCAAGATATTCGTGATCCTGGCTAAACACGGATAGCCGCAGCATTGATTTAAAGCGTAGCCTGCCGCAATATCTTGCAAAAGCACCCGCATAATACGGGGATAGGCAAAGCTCGGCGGCATCTTTATCGATAAGCATGCACACACAGGCTTTGCGTGGACGAAAGATAAGCTCGGCATGTATCACGGCGAAGCAAGATTTGGAGCCAAACCGATCGTTTACTGGCCGCTAGGAGAGAAATGATAAAATTTAAGCAGGTGGTAGATAGCGCGAAGGTCGTAGGAACGCCCATCGAGAGATGATCAAATTTAGCCTCGTTTGTCTCGTTTGCTCTTTGATCCCGCGTAAATTTTAAATTTGCTACATACTTTAAAAGAGCGGATACGCGTTTAAAATAGCTGCTCCGCGCGTTTTAATAAAACTTCACTTCAGCAGGGCAGAGCTTATCTAAATTTTAAAATTTACCCGCGCGTAGTCCACGCCAACGCACCGAGCGACAAGAATGAGAAGCCGAATAGATATTTTTATTGGGTATCAAAACTCAAAACGATGCCGCCTTTTGCACTAGCTATGAATACCGCGTGTATGAGATAGCAGGGTAAGGGCAAACTTAACGCGCTCGGCGAAATTTCGCGGAATTTTGCCGATTGTCGCGCGCGGTTTTATCTAAGCTGCTGCAAATTTTATTCGTAGCCGCCGTAATTCTGCTCGCGTCCAAATAAAATTTCACGAAATTCCGTAGAATTTTACGCTATGTATTTTGCAAACCGGCGGGCGAAATTTTGCGAGCGCGACCGGATTGCATGCGTAAATTCCGCCGTCAAATTACAACCTAGCGCAAATTTTTACGAACGAATCGCTAGCTAAATTTAAACCCGCGCGGTTAAGCCTAGCAAGTCCGCCTGCTAAAATTTCGTTCGCGCAGAATTTCATTTGGATAAAGTTAAAATTTCACCTCAAATTCCGTCCAGTCCTCGTTGCTATCGCACGAAATTTTAAGCCCGAGCTCGTCGCAGTATTTTTTGGCGATAAAAAGCCCGATGCCAAAGCCGCCGTTACGTTCGTCAAAGCGGGTGTAAAGCTCAAAAATATGCGGCAAATTTTGCCGCGCGATGCCCGCGCCGCTATTTTTGATGCGAAGCGAACGCTCGCGCAGGCTCACCTCGACGCAGCCGAGCTCGTCGCAATATTTTATCGCGTTGTCAAGCAGATTATCGATGATCTTTCGTAGCTTAAACCCATCCGCGCAAAAGGCTACCGGGCGCAGATCGGTGCTCAAGCTTATTCGCTTTTGCTCCGCAGCGATGCCGAAATATTTGATGCGGCTTTGCACCAGCTCGCCTAAATTTACCTCTCGCCCGCTGCCGCTTTTGTTTAAGCTTAGCGCGGTTAGGTCCTCAAATAGCGCGTTTATCGTATTTGCGCCCGCCTTGATATTGCCTAGATATTTTTTCGGCTCGGTATCAAAAAGCTCGATACTCATCAAAATCACGCTAAGAGGCGTCTTTATCTCGTGCGTCGTGTCGCGGATGAAGCCATTTAGAAACTCGATCTTTTCATAAAGCGGACGCAGTGAAAGGCGGATGATAAAATACGCGATCAGCAAAATAAGCGCCAAAACAAGCGCGCTTGCAGCTAAAATTTTAAGCTTCAGCTCCGCGAGCTTGCCCTCAAGCGCTTCCGTTTTGATCGCTACGTAGTACTCCGTGCCGTCCTTGGCGGTGAGATTAAACTGCTCGATCCTGCCAGATCCCTCCATATACACGCGCGGCGCGTCATCCTTCGGCTCGAAATCCCGCGCGATCTCATCGCTGCTATTCAGATCCGCCGCGTATGCCTGCATGGCGTCAAAATCGCTCTCGTTTAGGCGCCCGCCGCGAGCGAGCTTAGCCTCTAAGCCGTGTTTAAAATCCCTGATCGCAAAGGCATCGCGATCCGCGATAAAAAACTTCTCCCGCTCATAAAATATGCTGCTTACTAGCGCTAAAAACAGGACGCTAGTAAGAGTGTAGAGCAAAAAAATCGGTAAAATTTGACGCATTTTGGACACGGCGCGCTCCTAAATATATTTGTAGCCGAGCTTGGAGGCGTTTATGATGCGATCTTTGCCTAAAATTTTTCGTAGCTCCGCGATATAAACGCGCAGGCTAAGCTCGCTCGGGCTTTCGTCGTAGTCCCACAGCGCGGCGAAAATTTCATCTTTGCTAAGGAACTTATCGCGGTTTTTCAAAAGCAGAGCAAGAAGCCTCGCCTGCTTTTGCGGCATCGGCACGAGCCTGTCTGCATGATATAGCGCGCGCTGAGCCATATCGAAGCTAAAGCTTCCGCCGATATTTTCGCGTCTGGCGGCGTTGTGGACGAAGGTGCGCTTTAGCAGATTATCCGCGCGCAGAGCCAGCTCTTTTAGCTCGAAGGGCTTTTTGAGGTAGTCGTCGCAGCCGCTTCTAAAGCCGCTTTCGACGTCTTGCAGAGTGTTTAGCGACGTCGTGAAAATACACGGTGCGCCGCGCCCGGCCTCGCGCAGCTCGCGAAGTAGCGCAAAGCCGTTGCCGCCGATGATTTTGACGTCGAAGATCCACAGATCAAAGCTCTTTTCGTATGCTAATGAAAGCGCCTCGTCGTAGCTTTTGCTGCCGCTTACCTCGTGCCCCGCGCCGCGCATGTAGGTGCACATCATGTCTAGCAGCATCCCCTCGTCCTCGACGATCAAAACTCTTGCCATAGGCCGCCTCCTTGCATAGAATTTTTGAAATTATACCCTGTGAAATTCCACGTAAAATTTAATTGCGAAATTTCACGGCAAAATTTTATCATGGCGAAAACAGCATGTCTTGGCTCTAAGGCACGCTTCGTAAATTTAGATTACTTGCCTAGTAATTAATTTGCGCAGTGCGCTAAGCGGCGCAAGAGGCTAAAATTTTACGATATAAAATTTACGCGCTGCGGAATTTTAAAATTTACAGGTAAAACGCCGGGCTTTAAAATTCCGCCGCTACGAAATTTTAAAATTTCACATCCTAAAATTTCGCCACGCAGGATTTCAAAACCTCGCCTGCGCCGATAAAATTTTGCGAAATTTCATCGGCGCTATGCTGCATAAGCTCCAAAGCTAAATTTTAAAATTTCTACGCCGCGATTTGATAAAGTAAAATTCCGCGCAAATGCTGCGCGGAACTAAATAGCTTGCGTGGGCGGCTATTGCTGCGTCATAGGGCACACAGCAGCGTCAGCGTTTTGATTGCACGGCATCCCGTCCCTCGGCGGCATTGCTCGCCCCGCGCCTCCGCCCATTCCTTCAGGCGGCATATGACCGCACTCTCCTGGAGCTGCCTGCGATCTGTGCGGACCAAACCCGTGAGCGGGCCTTTTAAATTTGCCGAAATTGCCGCGGTCTTTAAGCTCGATATCCAGCCTATCCGCCTGCTCGACGCTTAGCTTGCCCGCCTGGGCGTTATAGTTTTTTCTAAACTCGTCTAGGAATTTCTCGCGATCCTCGACGCTCATAGCGTCCAGTTTCTTTTTAAACTCCGTCTTAAATCCGCGCTTGAGATCCCTTGCCTGCGCCCTTAGCTCGCCCGCACGCTTGTCGATCTCAAACGCCGCTTCGCTTAAGCTCTTGGCGTCGGCACCGGCGATCGAGGCATTGATCTGCTCGGGAGTGCTATTTTGAAAATCTGCGGCGAACAGCACGCCCGCAACTAAAACGCTTGCTAAAATAATCTTTTTCATTCTCTCTCCTTTGTGAAAGTTGGCATAATTGTAGGAAAAAGTCGTGAAGAAAAAGTTAAGTGAAGCAGCCGCGCCGCCAAAATAGCTCGGCGTCGTAAATTTAAAGCTTTGATTTAAATTTAGAAAATTTTACGCTGCTGCGACAAAAACAGGGCGGAAGCGCAATGCGCGCAAACAAGGCTAAATTTTAAAATTTTAAGCGGAAAGCAAGAGGTGCGCAGCGCATAAATTTAGCATAAATTTTGCGCTACATAGGTTGTATTAAAGCCCGCCGCGTTTAAATTTAACGACAAAGCGGGCGTGTCTCGGCGCTGCGGACGGCAAAATTTCGTCGCGTAAATTTAACCGCAGGGCGAGTAAATTTATAAATTGCGGATGATTAAATTTCATCCGCAACGAAGCCTATTTTATAACGCCGCAGACCATTCTAGCGCCGCCGCCGCCGAGTGGCTTCGGATGATCGCTGTGGTTATCGCCGCCTACGTGAACCATCAGCGAGTGCCCCTTTAGCTCATCTAAGCTCTTGATTTTCGGAGCTAGCACCGGATAGACAGCATTGCCCTCAGCATCCACGAAAAGTGCAGGCAGATCGCCCTTGTGGCCGCTATCGTCCCAAGCAAACGAGTGCTTTTTGGTATCGCTCGGATCCCAGTGGCCTCCAGCTTTCATGCCTAAGCCCTTCTCGGTAGCGCCGCAGTCGGCGTTTTGATGTACGTGAAAGCCGTGCACGCCGCTAGTAAGACCCTTTAAATTCGGGAAAAACGCCACGCCGTAGTTCGTCTCGACCGCTACGACCTCGCCTACGTTCATATTGCCCTTCTCGCCTAGCTGCTCCATCGCGATGACGAGGTGCTTACTCGCCTTCGGGTCAAAAGCGTGCATATCGCCGTGCTCGTGAGCGACTAAAGCGCTTGCGACTAAAATTGATGAAATTAGAAATTTCTTCATGATAAATCCTTTAAAGTGAAATGCGAGTGCAATTTTATCCAAAAATACTTAAAAAATAATTTTTCTTATTTAGATAAATTTTGCTTTTTATCTAAAAGACTTATCGCGAAGAATAAGATAAAGCTGAAAATTACGAGTAAAACGCTTAAAATCAGCGCCAGCTCGTTCTCTCCGTCATACACGGCATTGTAGATAGCAAGGCCTAACGTGTCGGTTTTACCAACGATGTTTCCGCCCAGCATCAGCGTGATGCCCACTTCGCCAAGCCCGCGCGAGAGCGCTAAAATGAGCGCGGAGCCGAGCGTTTTAAGCGAGCTTGGAAGGATGACGAGGAGGAAAATTTGAGCTCTGTTTTTGCCTAAAATTTGCGCGGCCTCGATTAAGCTTTTCGGAAACAGCTCAAAGCTCGCACACACGGGCTTTACAAACAGCGGCAGTCCCACCAAAAATACGGCGATTACCAATGAAGAAAAGTTAAAAACGATGTCTAAATTTAACGCAGAGCCGATAAATCCGCTCTTTCCGAAGATGTAAAGAAGCAGAAATCCCGTCGCGATCGGCGGGAATATGAGCGGAAAAATCACTAAAATTTCGACAATCTTTTTAAATTTAGCTTTGCTGAAAGCTAAAAAATAAGCAATCGCAAGCCCTGCCGTAATCAGTAGCAAAAAGCTGCAAAACAGGGATTTGACGCTTAAAAGCAAAGGATGCGCGATCCAAGCGATGTCGCTCATTTAAGACCGAATTTTGAAAAAATCTCTTTTGAGCGGTCCGATTGAAATTCCTTCATTACCTTTTCGCAAAGCGCCTCATCGCCGCATGCGCTAAGCCTTGCGATGCCGATAAATGCGGGGCTGTAGAGGCTCTCGTCGATGTAGATGATCGAGCCGAACTCATCTTTTTTGGCGACCGCTTCGGTGCTGGTGATAAAGCCCGCCTGCACCTCGCCGTTGATGACGTATGCGACCACCTGCGGCACGCCCGCGACGGCTAAAATTTTATCTTTTACCGCATCCATCTTGGCATTTTGTAAAAACTCGTTCGTCCTGATACCGTAAATCGCCTTTTTAGGATCGGGCATCGCGATCTTATCGAACTTTTCGATCTCAGAGACGTCGTTTATTTTGATATTTTTCGGCGTTACTAAAACGAGCGTGCCGCGCCCGATACGCTCAAATTTAGTGATATTTAGATCGCTTTTTTTCAAAAACGCCTCGTCGCCCACGATGAATGAAATTTTATTCTCGCGCGATTGAATGACGAGCTGGCCGAGGTTGGCAAACGATCCCGCCACGTCCATGCCCTCTTTTTTCAAATTTTCGATCACGGCCGAGACGGGCTTTTTATATCCGCCGCCGGCCGCGATTATCAGCTGATCCGCGCAGAACGAAACGCTTGCCGCAAGCGCCAAAATAAAAGCAATTTTTTTCATGAAAATCCTTTTTTTGAAATTTTAAGAATTTTACAAAATATACTCTTATTTATTAATAAATTGCGCTTTTAATCCCTTGACTTAGCATGCCACGTCTTAAATTTAAAATTTAATATTTAGATAAACTCTATCTTTCCGCCTAGATCGCACACGCCCTGATTCCAAACCGCCGAGCTTACGAGCACGTCCGCGCCGGTAGCCGCAAACTCGGCGCAGTTATTTTTATTTATGCCGCCCGCAGCGCAAATTTTAATCTGCGACGCCGTCTCATCTCGCTTCAAAACGCAGGCTCTAAGCTCGCCAGGGCTCATCTTGTCGCACATTATCGCATCAGGCGCGTATTTTAAGAGCTCACTAAATTCGCGCTCGCTCGCCACTTCGATCATGATCTTTCGCTCGGGCGCGCGCTCTTTAAATTTAGCGATCTGCGCGCAAAACTCGCTAAAGCTCGCAAACGCGCGAATGTGATTTGAAAAAAATAGGATACTATCGTGCAGCCCCAGGCGGTGCATCGTTCCGCCGCCCGCGATCAGCGCATTTACGCAAAGCTCCTTCGCAAAAGGAAAACTCTTGCGCGTCGCACCCAGCACGCAGCGCGGATTCGCCTCTCGCATCAGCGCAACCATTTCGTGCGCGTAAGTAGAAATTTTGCAGGAGTACTCAAACACGATCTGAACGATCTTCCAAGCCTTATGCAGGCTCTCGAAGCTTCCCCGCGCGCTAAAAATTTCATCCCCTGTGCAAAATGCGCTTCCCTCGCGCGCTAGCCGCTGCGTCTCGCAACCAAGGCGCGCCGCTACTTCGCGCGCGATTCCTCCGCCGCTAAAAATAAGATCCTGCCTTGTTACGATCGAAAGCCGCGCGGGCGCGTTTAAATCCACGAAGTCTTGCAAAAGCTCGGTCGTAAGGTCCAAAAACGCGCCGTCGCTTGCGATAAGATCGTCGATTTTACTCTGCGAAATAAACATATCTAGCCTACGAAGTGAATTTTAGCGGGCTCAAAGCGTGAATGCGCCTTTGTGACGCGAGACGGGAAGCCCAAAGGCATAATGCAAAACGCCTCTAAATGCCCAGGCAGATCCAAAATTTCTCTTACGCGCTCCATTGCGTAAATATCGGGCGCTACGCCCAGCCATGTGGTGCCAAGCCCTAAATGATGCGCCGCCAGCCAAAGATTTTCTGCTGCGCAAGCGCAGTCGTAGCGAGCGTAGGGCTGGAATTTTAAGCCGCTTTTACGCGTGCAGACCACGATCGCAAGCGGCGCATCCTTCGTGCAGCCGCCGTAGGTGCCGACGCTGCTAAGTAGCGTAAGCGTGGTGCGGTCGCGTACTACGTAAAACTCCCATGAGCGTTGGTTGCCCGCACTAGGGGCTTGCATCGCGGCTTTTAGCACGAGCTCGATCTGATCGTCGCTCGGCATTTTTTCGGTAAAATTCCGTACGCTCGTGCGTGTAAAAATTTCATTCATCGCTGCTCCTTTAAATTAAATTTCTAAATTCCGCTTTTTGCGAGCGGTAAAAAATGGAATTTAGAAGTAAGCTTGCCGCTGCGTTTGCTTGAGCCTTGCTTACGCTTTACGCTTATTTAGGCGCTGCGCGGCGGCTGATGCGCGCTAATTTAGTTTTGCTTGCCTGGGTGCGCCTCTTTTTGCATCAAAAAGCGCGCGAAACTGTGATAAAATTTCAAATCGCGCTACTATAAAAATCTGCCGCAAAGAACATCCGCTCAAACTCAGCTTGCTTAAATTTCGCTCACGAGCAAGCTCGCGATCCGCGTATTTAGATTTTAATTCTAGACCGCTATCTGGCGCCCGCTAAAATAACCCGCCGTATACATCGGCATGCGCGCGTAGCTCGCGCGGTCCTTAAATTTCATCTCGCGCCGAGTCTGCGTCGAGCTTTGCGGATAAAATTTTATCCTTCGCGGCAAATGAAATTTCGCCTTCGCGCCGAGCAAATTTTATCTTCGTCGTCCGGTAAAATTCCGCTTTTGCCGCTTTTGAATTTTAACCGCATCACGCGCCGCAAATCACCCGCCA
This sequence comes from uncultured Campylobacter sp., assembly GCA_937990735.1. Classification (GTDB taxonomy): domain Bacteria; phylum Campylobacterota; class Campylobacteria; order Campylobacterales; family Campylobacteraceae; genus Campylobacter_B. Next base: position 38,023 of record CALKQT010000029.1, read on the forward strand.
CGCCGTACCGCACGCAAAGCACGCTCGGATCCAAAGCTCAAAATATCTAAAATTTAACCGCAAAACACGATCAGGCGGAGCCGCAATCCGAAACGCTATGAAATTTAAGCGTTAAGCCTGATCGCCTATCAGCCTGCGCACGACGTAGCTTGCGATGAAAAGCCCGAAGCTCGCGGTCACGCCCATGAAGCTACCCATCGATTTGACGCGCGGCGGCTCGCTCGAGCAGACGACGTCAAAATCGCCCGCAAAGCCGCGCTTTCGCAGCTCATATCTGATCTTGCGAGCAAGCGGATCGCCTTGCGTCTGCCAGATTGAGCGGATTTCGATTTTAGCGGGATCGAGCCTCTTTGCGCCGCCCATCGAGCTTACGAAGCCCGCGCCCGCCTCGCTGCAGCGCAGCGCAAGCGTGATCTTAGCGCCCACGTCGTCGATCGCGTCGATTACGAAATCAAATTGCGCCAGATCAAATTTAGATAAAAATTCCTGATCGATCCTAGCGGCGATCGGCATCACGCCTTTAAATTTGCGCGCGAAAACCTCGCATTTTAGCTCGCCTAGGCACTCGCTTCCGAACTGGCGGTTTTGGTTGGTGATCTCGAAGCGATCGCAATCGATCACGCTTAAGCCTACCGCGCCGCTGCGGTACAGCGCCTCTATCGCCGCTCCGCCCACGCCGCCGCAGCCGCAGATTAAAATTTTAGCGCTTTGCAGCCTTGCAAAATCCTCGCCGAAAAGCAGGCGCGAGCGCGAAAAGCGGTCTACTACGACCTCACTCATCGTTTTTCATCCACCTTTCTAGCGCGCTCATCTGCTCGTGCGCGGTTAAATTTAACTTAATCGGACTTAACGTCGCCCGCCCCTCAAAAAGCACCGAAATGTCGCTATTTTCGTTTTTGCTTGCATCAAAACTGAGCGTAGATTTGCCGAGCCAATAATACTCAATTCCGCGCGGATTGCGGTTTAGCTGCGCGTCGGTATCGTAGAGCTTCTCGCCGCACGCAGCGACCGTTAGCCCCTTAAAATCTTGCTTTGAGACGGCAGGAACATTTAAATTTAAAAACTGCTTCGGCGGCAGCGGAAAGCCTTTTTTAAAGATTTTCTCGACCAATTCCACCGCGAGCTCGCACGCAAGATCAAATCCGTATCGCTGCAGCGAGTCCGCGACGTAAAACTGGCTCACTGCAAGCGCTGGAATACCTTGCAAAACCCCCTCCATCGCGCCTCCGCAGGTGCCAGAATAGGTCACGTCCTCTGCGACGTTGGCGCCGTGATTTATGCCGCTTATCACAAGATCGGGCTTGCGGTTATACAGCGCGCGGAGTGCTAAATACACGCAGTCTGCGGGCGTAGCGTCGTCGAGTTTGAAAAATCCGTCATCGAGCTTTACAAATCTAAGCGGGCGCGTGAGCGTGAGCGAGTGTGAACATGCCGATTTTTCCGAGCTCGGCGCTACGATAGTGACGTTTGCGACCGATCTTAGCGCACTTGCGAGCTCTAAAAGACCGCGCGCTTCGAATCCGTCGTCGTTGGTGATTAAAATTTCTTTCATATTCTCTCTTTAGCTAAAATTTCATGACAGACCTATCAGAGCGTAATTCTGTCTGTAAAATTTTAGCGCTTAATTCTTTACTATGCAAAAATTGCTATTTAGCTTGCGTGGCATAAAATTCCGTCGCGCCAAATTTTTCAATAAAATTCCATGCGAACTTAAATCGCAAAATTCATAGAAAAATTCCGCCTTTTTGCTACGAAATTTTATCTTTTTTCGCTACAAATTTTTATAGCCTGCTACGTAATTTCATCGCCTAAATTTCGCTTTCGAAATTCCTTAAATTTGGTGGTCGTGCTCCGCAACTCGCCGCAAAATTTGTCTTTTAAATTATCGCAGATTTTGCACCACGAAATTTCGCTTTCGCGCCGATGCAAATCCGCGGCATAAAATTACGCTAGACTTATCTATAACCCTGCTTTGCGGCATATCTCCTCGCTTACCTGCGAATCAAGTAGGTGCGAGCTTGGATAATCGTAGAAAAATCGGTGCACTTCGCGCACTCCGCTTCGCAATAAAGCTCGCGTACTAGGTGCGTTGCAGTCATTTTCGGTAATATCCTTGGTTAGCAATTTGAGATATTTTTGCCGATCGGAGCTTTTCAGGCTCGCCCAGCCAGGGCTTAGCGAGTAGGCATAGATCAGATCGCTTCCTTGTGCGCTAATTTCTTCGAGGAAGGCAAACTGCGCGACCTTAACGTGGGGCTTGGCGCCGCCTACGTCCGCTGCGATCTCGCTTGCCGCAGCGTGCGCGATAACCGCCGGATCGCCTATTTGGCTAAGCGCCTCAAAGTGCGCCGTTTTGGCGGGGTCTTCGTAAATCTGCTGCTTTTGGTACCCCGGCGAGCCGCCGCAACCGCCCAGCAACATCGCGAACGCGCCGCATAACGCTAAAATCTTAAAATTTCTCATCTTAAATCCTTTGTCGGCTTAATTTTAGCACATTTTGCTATAATTAACAAAAATTCAAAAGGCTAAATTTGAAATATTTAATCTCTTGCCTAGAACCCTCTGCGAACCTGCATTTTAAAGAGGTTCTAGCGCATCTTAAAAGGCTCGATCCCGCTTACGAAATTTGCGGAATTTTCGATGAAAAGTTGGGCTCGCCGATATACAAAAGCAGCGAATTTTCGGCGATGGGTTTTATAGAAATTCTGCCGCTAATTTTAAAAGCCAAGCGTGCGATAGCGCAGATGACGCGGCTTGCGACGGAGTGCGACCGCGTGCTACTTATCGACTCGCCCGCGTTTAATCTGCCGCTTGCTCGCGCGATCAAAGAAAGCGGCGCGCGCGCGGAAATTTCATATTATATCCTGCCGCAGGTTTGGGCATGGAAGCCGCGCAGAGCGGAGAAGCTGAAGGCGTTTTGCGATAATCTGCTCTCAATCTGGCCTTTTGAGGCAAAATTTTTCGGCGCGGATTGCGAGGAAGATAAAGACGCTGTGCCGCAAGAAGCGAAGAGCAAAGACGCTGCACTACAAGAAACAAAAGATAAAGACGCCGCGCCGAAAGAGGATGTCGCGCACCCAAGCGAGCAAAGCGCTAAAACCACAAAGTATTCTTTCGTGGGGCATCCGCTGCTTGATGAGATAAAATTCCAAAAAACAAGTTACGAAAAACAGGGCAAGATCGCCTTTATGCCAGGCTCGCGCAGGGCCGAAATTTCAAGACTGATGCCGATTTTTAGAGCTCTTGCGTCTAAATTTGAAAGTAGCGAGCGAGTCTTAATAATCCCGCCGCATCTGATGGATCAAAGAGATGAAATTTACGGGCCTCTGGACGGCTTTAGCATCGCAAACGATACTCCCGCCACGCTTAAGGATTGCGATTTTGCCTTCATCTGCTCGGGTACGGCGACGCTTGAGGCGGCGCTCATCGGCACTCCGTTCGTGCTGTGCTACAAGGCTCGCGCGTTTGACGTTTGGCTCGCGCGAAAGCTCGTAAAGCTAAAGCACGTGGGGCTTGCGAATATTATTTTTGATTTTTTAGGCGAGGAGCCGCTGCACGAGGAGCTTTTGCAAGGCGAAGTAAGCGCGCAAAACCTACTTTCTGCATACGAGCGCTGTGACGCCGCTAAATTTAAACTTGCGAGCAAAAAGCTGCGAGATTATCTGAAATTCGGCTCCAGCGAAAACGTGGCAAAAATTTTAACGCAGCCTGCGAGCTAAAATTTTAAGGCTAAAGCTTATATAATTTGATAAAAAGAAAGGAAGATTATGACGACAGAACCAATGACGCTTTACGGATATGAAAAGATCACCTCCGAGCTCAAGGAGCTTCAGAGCGTAAAGCTGCCTCACATCGTTCAGCAGATAGACATCGCGCGCGGACACGGCGATCTGAAAGAAAACGCCGAGTATCACGCGGCGCGCGAAGAGCAGGCGTTTCTGCTCTCGCGTATCGCCGAGCTTAGCGACATCATTTCTCGCTCAAAGATCATCGACCCCTCGACCTACGAGCACGACCGCGTGAAATTCGGCTCTACCGTTACCTTTATGGACGTGGAGACCGAGCGGGAGGAGGTTTACACGATCGTGGGGCTTAGCGAGGCGGATATCTCGCGTAAGCTCATCAACATCAATACGCCGCTCGCGCGCCAGCTTTTGGGCAAAGCAGAGGGCGATCAGGTGGTGCTTCAGCTGCCATCGGGCACGCGCGACGTGGAAATTTTAAACGTCGAATACAAGCCGATAAAATTTGAGAATTAGCGTGAAAAAAGTAGGCATCATAGGCGTTAGCGGCTATACGGGGCTTGAGCTGATTAAGGCTCTACTTTCCCACCCGAGCTTTGAAATTTTGTATTTGGGCGCTTCGACAGATGGTGAGATAAGTGAAATTTTCCCGCAGCTTCGCGGCGTGTTTGAGATGCGCATAGAAGCCGCGGATGCTCGCGTTGCGGCACAAAGATGCGATCTTATTTTCTTGGCGCTGCCGCATGAAAAAGCGATGGAATTTGCCCGCGAAATTTTAAAATTTAAAAACGTCAAGGTAGTCGATCTATCGGCTGATTACCGCCTAAGTCGCGAGCTTTACGAGAAGAATTACACCACGCATTTAGACCCGCAAAATTTATCTCACGCCGTTTACGGACTGCCCGAGCTAAATCGCGAAAAGATCCGCGCCGCGCGGCTTACGGCAAATCCGGGCTGCTACCCTACCTGCTCTATTTTGGCGCTCGCGCCGTTCGTGCGGCTACTCGATCCTAGTATCGGCGTATTCATCGACGCAAAAAGCGGAGTAAGCGGCGCAGGCAAGGCCCTTAAAGCAAGTAGCCATTTCGTAAGCGCTAACGAAAACGCAAATGCCTACTCGCCGATCTCGCATCGCCACGCAGACGAGATCAAAGAGCAGCTGCAAATTTTAAAAGGCGGCGAATTTAGCACGCTTTTCGTGCCGAATTTGCTGCCGATTACGCGCGGGATGCTAGTTAGCGCGTTTGGTGTGCTACAAAAGAGCGTGGACGCAGAGGCGATGCTGCGGGAGTTTTACGAAAACGAGCCTTTCGTGCGCGTCCGTAGCGAGCCCGTGAGTATAAAAAACGTCGTAGGGACGCACTTTTGCGATATTTTTGTAAAAACGGCGGGCGATAAAATTTGGATCAACTCGGCGATCGATAATCTTTTGCGTGGAGCATCGTCACAGGCGGTCGCAAACGCAAATTTAATGTGCGGATTCGCCGAAGCTACGGCGCTGCCGCGCATCGCGCACGGAATTTAAGCGATGAGTTTTTTGCAAAAGCCGTCACGCGCCGGAGCCTAAATGCGAAATGATCAAATTCAGACGATAAAACCCGGCGCGATCTTTATCGGCGATGCGCACGCGGGCGCGAGTAGGCCGCAATTTTTGAAATTCTTGCGCGCGCTGCATTCTGCACAAAGCCTGCCGCCTCAAATTTTTATGATGGGAGATATGTTTGATTTTTTGGCAAACACGACCTACGTGCAGCGCTTCTACGAAGAGGAGATCGCGCTAATAAACGAGTTGTCGCGAAAATGCGAAATTTTTTACTTTGAGGGCAACCACGATTTTAATCTGCGCGAAATTTTCCCCCGCGCAAAAGTTTATCCAAACGCCGCGCAGCCCGTGAAATTTATCTGCGAGAGCGGCGAAGCGGTGCAGATCGCGCACGGCGATCTGTTTTTACCGCGCCTGACGCAGTTTGCGCTGCTTTCGCTACGAAATAGAGCTTTTCTGAAATTTATGGATCTGCTCGACCGCGCTTTAAAATTTAAAATTTCAAAGATGATCTTAAAATCGCAAGAGGGGAAAAATCTATACAAAAAAATGCCAAATTTTAAGGATATAATCGCGCCGAAGATCGATTTTTACGCGGCAAATTTAATCATCGAAGGGCACTATCATCAAGATGAAATTTTATATTTCGGCGAGAAAAAATATATAAATTTGTGCTCGTTCGGGGCTGGGAGCAAAATTTACGAGGTCGCAAAAAGCGAAAAATTTATGCTAATTCCAAAAAACTTAAACTTAAATTAGCTATAATTCCTAAATTTTTGCGAGGATATTTATGATAAAGCTTTGTGTTTTCGACTTTGATTCTACGCTGATGGACGGCGAGACGATAGGTTTTTTCGCCGCTAAAATGGGCACGCAGCGACAAGTTAGCGAAATTACGAAGCGCGCGATGGCGGGAGAGCTTGATTTTTTCGAAAGCCTTAGCGAGCGCGTGGCGCTGATAAAGGGGATGAAGCTTAGCGATGCTAAAGCTATCGCGGAAAGCCTGCCTTTCGTTTGCGGCGCTAGCGAGATTATCGCGTATCTAAAGGGCAAAGGCATAAAGGTGATCGTCTTTAGCGGCGGATTTCATCTCGCTACCGACGCCGCGCAGAAAAAACTAGGCTTTGACGCGAGCTTTGCGAACTATCTGCATGAAAAGGACGGAATTTTAACCGGGCTTTTCGGCGGCGAGATGATGTTTGGATACTCAAAAGGCGTCCTGCTTGCGCAGCTTAAATCGCTAATGGGTCTAAAGACGAGCGAAGTAATGTGCGTGGGAGACGGCGCGAACGACGTTTCGATGTTCCGCGAGGCGGGACTTAAAATCGCCTTTTGCGCGAATGAAATTTTAAAAAGCGAGGCGAGCGTCTGCATTGAAAAAAAGGATTTGAAGGAGATTATGAAATATGTATGATAAAGCCCTAAATTTCAGCCTTTGGTGCGACTTTTTGGAGCGCGATTTTATCGATAAAGATTTCGACGAGCTGATCAAAAAGGGGATAATTAACGGCGCGACTTCCAATCCCGCGATCTTTAAAAACGCAATCCTAAGCTCCTCCGCATACGATGCGGCCAAAGAGGAATTTAGAAAAAAAGAGCCTAAAAAGCTGTATGAAATTTTAGCCACCGCGGACATCAGAAGCGCGGCGGAGAGCCTGCTTAAAAATTTCATTAACGGCGATGACGGCTTTGTGAGTATCGAGGTTGATCCGTGCTTTGCAGACGACGCCGAGGCGATGTATCGCGAGGGCAAGCACCTATACGGCACGATCGGCATGCCAAACGTAATGATTAAAATCCCCGCGACCAAGGCGGGCTACGAAGCTATGCGTGATCTGCTAAAAAAGGGGATCAGCGTAAACGCGACCTTGGTTTTTTCGCCGGAGCAGACCGTAAAATGTATAGAGGCGATAAAAGAGGGGATCGCGGGCTTTCGCCGCTACTTTCCGAAGGCAAATTTACCAAAAACCGTAATTAGCATCTTCGTTAGCCGCTTCGATAGGTTGCTGGATGAAAAAATGGCCGCAGCAGGCCTTTCTACCGGCAAAATCGGCACGATGAACGCTTCAAAATGCTACAATATTATCACTAAAGAAAATTTAAACTACGTAAAGCCGCTGTTTGCGAGCACGGGCGTAAAAGGAGATGATCTGCCAAAGGATTACTACGTCAGAGAGCTAATGTATCCGGGCTGCGTAAACACCGCGCCGCTTGAGACGATAGAGGCTTTTGTAAGCGGCGATCAAAAACCCAAAACGCCGCCGAGCGATGAAGAGATAGAGCATTTTTTCGCCCGGGTAGCGGATGCGAAGATCGATATGAAAAAAGCGTATAAAAAGCTGCTGGATGATGGTCTGGTGGCTTTTGAAGAAGCATTTAAAGAGATAATAAAAACACTTAAAAAGGAGAAATGATGGCGGGTTCTATAGATTATTCGCAGTATCAAGTTGACGCTTCTACGCTGGATTTTAAGCAGCGAGATAGGCTAAATAAATATCTGGAATTTTTGATCCAAAACGGCGGTAGCGACCTTCATATCAAATCGGGTGCGGTTATTAGAGGTCGCATTCACGGCGAGCTGGTAAAATTTAGCAAAACGCCTTTTTTAAAAGAGGATGCAATGACGCTAGCTAAGGAGCTTCTCATTACGCGCTTTCCTGAGCTTATCGAGAAAAAGAGCGTGGATTTTACCTACAAGCTAAACGAAGATTATCGCTTCCGCGTTAATATTTTCTTTCAGATCGACGGTATCAGCGCGGTTTTCCGAACGATCCCGGTTAAAATTCCAGAGATCGACGATCTAGGTCTGCCGCCTTCGATCAAAGATATTTGTGACACGGCTATGCGCGGCGTCGTGCTACTTACGGGGCCTACGGGAAGCGGAAAGACGACAACGATCGCAAGCATGATCAATCGCATAAATAGGCAAAGAACTAGCCACGTCGTTACGATCGAGGATCCCGTCGAGTTTGTTTTCAAAGACGATAAATGCATCATCAATCAGCGCGCTATCGGTGAGGACTGCAACAACTTCGCCGATTCGCTTCGCGCAGCGCTGCGAGAGGATCCGGACGTTATATTTGTGGGCGAGATGCGTGATTTGGAAACGATCGAGACCGCACTTCATGCCGCAGAAACGGGCCACTTAGTGTTTTCGACGGTGCACACTATTGATGCAAAAGAGACGGTAAACCGTATCATTGCGATGTTTGAGCAGGCCGAACAGGAGCGTATCCGAATGACGCTAGCATCCGTCCTAGAGGCGGTCATCTCTCAGCGCCTTGCCCGTACTATCGAGGGCAAGCGCGTAGCCGTCGTTGAAATTCTACGTAAAAACACCCGTATTAAGGATATGATACTTGATGCGCGTGACGATGAAATTCCAGACGCGATTGCCGACGGTCGCAACACCTACGGCATGCAGACCTTCGATCAGCACCTGCTCGATCTTTACAGAGACGGCGTCATCACCCGCGAGGAGGCACTGGATAAGGCTTCTAAGCGAAACGACCTCGATCTGCAGATCAAAAACGTCGATCTTGCCAAAAAAAGGGATTTGGCAGCAGAATCGGGAGAGAGCGCCGAGGAGATGCTCGCCGGCGAAGTCGTACAGCTAAAAGAGATCCGCTAAGTCGCAAATTTTAAAATTCTAAATTCTTGCAATTTAGAATTTTAAAGAATTCTGCCTGCTGCCGCGCGGGCGGAATTCTATTCGCTTGCTCGTGCATATACGAGTATGTCTTGAGTTCGCAGGATTTAGCGTAAATTTAATCGGCTAAATTCCGTGCGATTTTACTTCTAAATTTCATCGCGGCGCTTAAATAGATTTAAAGCAACATTTAGCTATTATCACGCTTCATTTTTTCACAAAGGAAACCTAATGTTAGAAGGTATCGTTAGAGATAGTATCGGTAAAAGGGCTTCAAAATCCCTAAAACGAGATGGTTATCTAATCGCTAATATTTATGCGAAAGGATTTGAAAATATTAACGCAGCGTTTAAAGTAAACGACTTTATCAAAGCTATGCGCGCAAAAGAAGATCTTCCCTTCGAGGTTAGCGTGGGCGGTAAGACATATCGCGTTATAGTGCAAGAATACCAAAAGCACCCCGTCACAAATACCCTAACTCACGTAGATTTGCGAGTAGTTCAGGATGACGTCGTAAGTAAATATTTAGTGCCGGTTAAGGTAACTGGCGTCGCTAAAGGGCTAAAAAACAAAGGTATTTTGGTGCAATCCAAGCGCCGTATCGCCGTAAAATGCGCAGGCAAAGATCTACCAAACGATTTTACGCTAGATGTGAGCGATCTTGACGTAGGCGATTCGCTTTTGATCCGAGACATTCCGTTAAAAAAGGGCATCAGCATCATCCTAGACGGCTCGGTAGCGGTAGTCGGAGTTACTTCGGCTAAATAGGGGCGCCTATGATACTGATCGCAGGACTTGGGAATCCTGCTCAGAAATACGCAGACACCAGACACAACGTCGGATTTATGCTAATCGACGAAATTTTAAAGACGGGCGGCTTTAGCGAGCTTGGCTCGTCTAAATTCCAAAGCGAGCTCTTTAAAAAGGGCTCGCTTCTTCTTTTAAAACCCCAAACTTTTATGAACTTAAGCGGCAACTCCGTAAAGGCGGTGAATGATTTTTATAAACCCGAGCGCATCATTGTGGTGCACGACGATATAGATTTGGATCTAGGCGCCGTTAAATTTAAAAAAGGCGGCAGTAGTGGCGGGCACAACGGCATCAAATCGATCGACGCGCTAATCGGTGCAGATTACGAGCGCGTGCGTATCGGCGTGGGCAAAAAACGGCAGGACCAGGATGCGGCAAATTTCGTGCTCGGAAATTTTAACGAAAGCGAGCGCGAGAAGCTGAGCGAGATTTTACCCTACGTCGCGCGCGCGGTAGAGGAGCTCATTTGCTCGGATATAGAGCAGATCGCGCAAAAATTTACGATTAAAAAGGCTAGGGTGTGAAGTTATACGTAAAATACGCGGCTCTTTCCTATCTGAAGTATTTTTTTATCCTTCTAATAGCCCTTGAGTGCTTTTATGTAGGCATCGATGTGCTTACCAATCTCAAAGATTTTCCCTCAAGCGCAAATACTGCTCTTTTATATATCGCCCTAACAGCTGCAGTCGCGCTTAGCTACACGCTACCGCTAAGTCTTATTTTTGCGCTTATTTTGATGGGCTTTAATATGATCCGTAGCAACGAGCTGGTGAGCTTTTATGCGCTTGGGGTTAGCAAAAACGCTCTGATAATCCCTCCATTTTTGATTGCACTTGCGATTACTACAGGCTTTATAGCTTTAAATTCCACCCCGTTTGCATACGCGCTAAAATTTCAAAAGAATTTAACCGATTTATCGCCTACGGGGGGAGATATGTTTTTGAAATTTGAGGGTAAATATATCTACATCAAAGCTCTAAACGGTAAAAACGCAAATGATATAACGATCTTTGATATGGGTGATAACTCCGTTGCTTCGCGCTCGCACGCAAGCTCTGGCGAATACGCAGGTAAAATTTGGCATCTGCGCGACGTAAATACCACGACTTTACCAGTGCAGCTTAAGCTTGGAGGAAGTGGATTAAAAAGTAAGCTTAGCGCGCAGAGCGAGGCGCTTAAGGGCTTTGATCCAAGCTCAATTGCAAGCGTTTATGATACGAGTAATGTATATTCGATCAGGGATGCTCTGCGTTCGATCCGCACCTTTTCGCATCAAGGCGTAAATATCTCCGCTATAAAAGCAAGTCTTTATAATATGATATTTTTTCCGTTGTTTGCACCTTTGGCGGTATTAGTTCTGTATTATTATCTGCCCGTTACGGGACGATTTTTTAATCTCGCACTGCTAAGCTTTGGATTTTTTATCGCTACGCTATGCGCTTGGGGAGTGCTTTTCGTGTTAATTAGATTTTCTCTCAACGGCGTCATCATCCCAGAACTTGGCATTATCGTGCCCATAACAGCGTTATTAGGCTTTGCAGCATTTTTAGTTTTTAAGCATCGTTAAGCCTTGATTTGTTAGAATGGCGCAAAATTTATCGGTGGAAATTCTATGGATTATTCAAGCTTAGCCTGCAAATACGGCACCCCCTTATACGTTTACGATTTTAACGAGATACAAAAGAATTTCATAGCGCTCAAAGAGGCCTTCGCCGCGCGCAAGTCGCTCGTTTGCTTCGCGATCAAGGCAAGCTCGAATTTAAGCATTTTAAAATTTCTATCGGATCTGGGCAGCGGCTTTGACTGCGTCAGCATCGGCGAGCTGCGCCGCGCTCTGTATATCGGCGCAAAGAGCTATAAGATCATATTTTCAGGCGTCGGTAAGCAAGACGGCGAGCTAGAATTTGCGCTAAAGTCGGACATCTTGCTGATAAATTTAGAAAGCGAGGCCGAGATGCTGCGCCTGGAAAGGATCGCGCAAAAGCTAAACAAGCCCGCTCGCATTAGTATCCGTGTAAATCCAAACGTTGACGCCAAGACCCATCCCTACATCTCCACGGGGCTAAATGAGAACAAATTCGGCGTTAGCATCGAGACCGCGCGCAAGATGTATATCTACGCCAAAAAGAGCAAATTTTTAAATCCCGTCGGCATCCACTTTCACATCGGCAGCCAACTTACGGAGATCGCGCCGATCTGCGATGCCGCAAAGATCGTAAGCGATCTACTGCGCGAGTTGCGAGCCCTTGAGATCGATATAAAATTTTTCGACGTGGGCGGCGGCATCGGCATCCGCTACGAGGATGAAAAACAGATCGTGCTCTACGACTACGCGCAGGGGATCTTGCGCAGCCTAAGCGGGCTGGACGTCACGATCGTGTGCGAGCCGGGGCGCTTCATCACGGGAGCTGCGGGGGTATTTCTTACTCGCGTGCTTTACGAAAAACAAAACTGCGGCAAGCGCTTCGTCATCGTTGACGGCGCGATGAACGATCTCATACGCCCGAGCCTCTATGGCGCGCACCACGCCATCGAAATCATTGGCGCTTCGGAGGGTATAAATTTGAACGAAGCTGGCGATAGCGAAGTAAATTTAGGCGGCAGGGGCTCGGATCAAACAAGCAGCTCCCGCGCGGATGAAAAAATTTTGAGCGGCGTAAATTTGGCCGCAGCTAGCCTCTGCGACGTCGTGGGACCGATCTGCGAAAGCGGCGACTTTCTAGCCAAAGGGGTGAGTTTACCCGACTTGCAAAGTGGCGATCTGCTCGCGATCAAAAGCGCAGGCGCCTACGGCTTTTCGATGTCGAGCAACTACAACACCCGCTGTCGCGCCGCCGAGGTCGCGGTTTACGACGGGCAGGACCGCCTGATTAGAAAGCGCGAGAGCTTTGATGATCTAATCGCGCTCGAAAAGGATTTCGTATGATCCGCGCGGCTAGCCGTCCAAAACGGGGCGCGATCTTAAATTTCAAATCCGAACGCGCAGCGGCTTTAAATTTTAACGCAGCAGCAAGCACTGTCTTAAATTTTAAACGCACCGCCGATTTAAATTCTAAGCCTGAACGCGCCGCCGCTTTAAATTTCAAATCCGAACAAAATGCGCCTCTAAATTTTACGGCAAAACAAAGCCCCGTTTTAAATTTTAACTGCGTCTCTTTAAATTTCAAATCCCGCTGCGACGAATTTTATCGCGCCTTCTTAGTGCGCGGAAGTTGCGGTACAGTAATTGCAAGCGATGAAATTTTAAGTTCGCGCGGTAAGAATTTCAAAGCCTGCGGCAAGAGCGGCGGCGTGAAATTTTTAAAATCGAAATTTAGGGGCGAGCAAAAGGAGGGTTGTGATGCAAAATATCGATGATCTGCGCGTTTGTATTGACAGGCTGGATGATGAAATTTTGCGCCTTATCGACGAGCGCATGGGGTTTGTCAAAAAGATCGGCGAGCTGAAGCAGACCGCGGGCAGCGCGATCTACCGCCCGGAGCGCGAGCGCTCGATCATTAGCAGGCTGGACGGCGGGAAGGCGCGAAATCTAAGCAAAGAGGCGATCGAGGCGATATTTTTTGAAATTTTTTCGGTTTCGCGAAATTTAGAAAAGCCGCAGATCGTTGCGTTTTTGGGGCCTTTCGGTACCTATTCGCACCAAGCCGCCAAGAGCCGCTTCGGCGCGGTAAGCTCCTATCTGCCGCTCTCAAATATCGAGGCAGTCTTTAAGGAGCTTGATAGCGGCGAGGCCAAATACGGCGTCGTGCCGATCGAAAACAACACCGAAGGCGCGGTGGGAGCGACGCTTGATTGCTTGCGAAAATATGAGGGCGTCAAGATCGTCGCCGAAATTTATATGGATATCCACCACTGCTTTGCGAGCCACTGCGACGACGTAAGCACGGTGGATCAGATATTCTCGCATCCGCAGGGATACAATCAGTGCCTTAAATTTTTAGACGATCACGGCCTTAGCGGAGTTAAATTTACCGCGACCAAATCGACCGCGCTTGCGGCGCAGATGGCGGCTGCCACGCCGCACTCCGCCGCGATCTGCTCCAAGATCGCCGCCGATCTTTACGGCGTGCCGATGATGTTTCAAAAGATCGAGGACAACTCTGCCAACCGCACGCGCTTTTTCGTGCTGAGCGACTTCAAAAACCAAAAGAGCGACCGCAACAAAACAAGCATCCTAGCCAAAACCGACGACCGCCCGGGCGGGCTCGTGGACTTTTTGCAGATGTTTCGCAACGAGGGGATAAATTTAACCAAATTAGAAAGCCGCCCTGTCAAGCTTAGGGATTTTAAATGCGTCTTTTATGTCGATTTTGAAGGGCACATCGATGACGAGCGAGTGGCGCGTGTGCTGCAAAACGCGCAGAAAAACGGCCACGAAATCACATGGTTGGGAAGCTATATAAACGGAGGGGAGTGATGAAATTTAACGAATTTGTAGAAAATCTAAGCAATTACGAAGCGGGCAAGCCGATCGAGCTTGTGGTGCGGGAGTTTGGTATCCGCAAGCAGGACGTGCTAAAGCTTGCCAGCAACGAAAACCCCTTCGGCACGAGCGAGGCGGTGCAGGAGGCGATCGCGCAGAATGCGGCCTGTGCGCATCTCTACCCGGACGATTCGATGTATGAGCTAAAGGGCGCGCTCGCATTAAAATTCGGCGTAGAGCCGCAAAATATCATCATCGGCGCGGGCAGCGATCAGATCATCGAGTTTGCGCTGCACGCCAAGCTCAATTCGCGCCGCGCGATACTGCAAGCAGGCGTCACTTTCGCGATGTACGGCATCTACGCAAGCCACTGCGAGGCAAAAGTTTATAAAACGAGTGCGCAGGAGCACGATCTATCCGAGCTTTTAAAAATTTATAACGCGCACAGGGATGAAATTTCGATCATCTTTTTGTGCGTGCCGAACAATCCACTGGGCGAATGCTTGGATGCGGAGGAGGTGTATGAGTTCGCCAGCAGCGTAGATGAGAACACGCTTTTAGTGATCGATGCCGCGTACAACGAATTTGCTGCGTTTAAAGATGAGCGCAAGAGGCTTGATCCTAAGCTTTTAATTCAAAATTTTAAAAACGTGCTCTATCTGGGCACCTTCTCAAAGATCTACGGCCTGGGCGGTATGCGCGTAGGCTACGGTATCGCGCCGCGGCAAATCATAAGCGCGCTTTATAAGCTGCGACCGCCTTTTAACATCACGACGCTTAGCCTCGCAGCGGCGATCGCGGCGCTAAAAGACGAGGCTTTCATGCAAAAGAGCCTGCAAAACAACGCCGCACAGATGAGCCGCTTCGAGGATTTTGCGCGCGAGCGAAATTTGGAATTTATCCCTAGCTACGCAAATTTCATTACGTTCAAACTTAGCCTGCCGCTAGATAGTAGCGAGCTTTGCGAGCAGCTTCTGCGCCGCAGCATCATCGTTAGAAATTTAAAAAGCTACGGGCTAAACGCCGTGCGCATCACGATCGGTACGCCTGAGCAAAACGATCGCGTCTTTGGCACGCTGGGAGAAATTTTAAGTGGATATTAAAAATAAAAGCCTAGAGGAGCTACGGGAGCTCTGCACGCAGATCAGAGCGCGCATAATCGAAGTCGTGAGCAAAAACGGCGGCCATCTAAGCTCAAATATGGGCGCGGTCGAGCTCATCGTGGCGATGCACTACGTATTTGACGCCGCGAGCGATCCGTTTATCTTCGACGTAAGTCACCAAAGCTACGCGCACAAGCTTCTAACGGACCGCTGGGAGGAGTTCGGCTCGCTTAGGCAGTTCGGCGGTATCAGCGGCTACACGAAACCTAGCGAAAGTAAATTTGACTACTTCGTCGCAGGACACGCCTCGACGTCGATCTCTTTAGCCGTGGGCGCGGCAAAAGCGATAAGCCTAAAGCGCGAAAATCGCGTGCCGATCGTACTCATCGGCGACGGATCTATGAGCGGCGGTATGACTTATGAGGCGATGAACGAGCTAGGCGATCTGCGCTTGCCCTGCGTCATCATTCTAAACGATAATAAAATGAGCATCAGCAAGCCGATCGGCGCCTTTAGCAAATACCTAAGCCAAGCGATGGCGGGCGAGACATATCAAAAATTTAAATCCCACGTAAGAGAGCTACTCTCCCACGCTCCACAGAGCGCGACATATATGGCAAAGCGCTTTGAAAATTCCCTAAAGCTCATTATACCTGGGATGTATTTTGAGGAGCTGGGGCTCGAATACATAGGCCCGGTGGACGGCCACAACCTAGCCGATCTCATATCGGCGTTAAAGACGGCAAAAAGCGCGCGCAAGCCGGTCGTCGTGCATGCTCAAACGATCAAAGGCAAGGGGTATGACAAGGCCGAGGGCTATTTGGAGAGCTGGCACGGAGTAGGGCCTTTCGACATACAAAGCGGAGAATTTAAGAAAAAATCCGCCGCCAAAAGCGCCACGCAAATTTACGCCGAAGCGCTTTTAAATTTAGCTGCTAAGCATGAAAACGTCGTGGGCGTGACCGCCGCGATGCCAAGCGGCACGGGCATGGATAAGCTGATCGAGAAATTTCCCCACCGCTTCTGGGACGTCGCGATCGCGGAGCCTCACGCGCTAAGCTCGATGGCTGCGATGGCGCGCGAGGGTTTTAAGCCGTACGTTACGATATATTCGACCTTCATGCAGCGCGCGTTCGATCAGATCGTCCACGACGCGGCGATTATGAATCTAAGCTTAGTCCTTGCGATGGATCGCGCGGGCATCGTGGGCGAGGACGGCGAGACGCACGAGGGGGTCTTTGACGTGAGCTTCTTAAATGCGATCCCGAACGTCAGCATGTGCGCGCCACGTGACGAGACGAGCTTTAAACAAATCATCGAGTACTCCTACGCGCATGAGGGGGTTTTGGCGATCCGCTATCCGCGCGGAAGCTTTATCTTGGACTGCGATGAGACTGGCGCGTCTGCAGTAGAGCTTGCAAAATCGGTGTTTTTAAAGCGCAGCGATAGCGCGCGCGTAGCGCTGATCGGCTATGGAAACGGCGCGGGTAGAGCGTATAAAACGGCTGCGGCGCTGGAGGGGCAGATGGAGGCGGATGTCGTAGATCTAGTCTTTGCAAAGCCTTTGGACGCCGAGTTTTTGCGAAGCTTGGCTAGCAAAAATAAAATTTGGTACGTCTTTAGCGATAACGCCAAAAAAGGCGGCGTCGGTGAAATTTTAAGCGCATTTTTGCAGGAAAATGAAATTTCGGACGTAAAGATCGTGAGCTTCGAGTTTGCCGATATCTTTTTACCACACGGCAAGACCGCCGACGTGGAGCGCAGCTTGGGCTTGGATATCCAAACTCTGGCCGAGCGAATATTAAGTGATAAAAAGTATTAGTTAATATCAACTTTGTTTAAAGTAAAATTTGATAATATCACTTTAAAATTTTTTGAAGGACAAAAATGAGCCACGTAGAACTACTCAAAACTTGCGGTTTGAAAGCAACTCCGCAAAGATTGTGTATCCTAAAGGTGCTCGATCGCCACGAGCATCCAAGCATAGATGACCTGTATGAGGGGATCAAAGAGGACTATCCATCCATTTCACTGGCGACGGTTTATAAAAATTTAAACACCCTGCTCGACGAAGGGGTCGTAGTCGAGGTCAATGCGCCGAATAAAAAGAGTCGCTACGACATTTATCAGATGCCGCATATCCACGTCGTATGCGAAAAATGCGGCAATGTCACGGATCTTTTCATGGATGATGCCTTTAATAAGGACGTTTTGAAAAACATCGAGCGCAAAGCGGGCAATTTCATCCGCAAACTAAATATCACGGCTACGGTCGAAGACTGCGAAAAGTGTAGATAGTTTAAAGAATTTTCTGCTATCATTACCCACTTTATTTTTGGAGCGGGTATGCAAACTAAGCGTAAATTTTTATTGAGCGACGATTCGATTCTGCGGACGCTAGAGCGTGCGGGGCTGAAATGTCGCAAGGTAAAGATCGCTTGGTTTTATACTTCGTTCTATCCCGAAATTTACTACATCCGCCAAAATGACGAATGCTCTTTGCACCATAAAAAAGAGGATCTCGACAGACAAACTTTAAATTTTAAAATTTCAAAAGATGATTTCAAAGAGGCTTTAAAAAGCAGGATCGCCCGCGTCGTGCAAAAGAACCGCTACGGCTTTGCCAGCGACGAAGCGGAATTTTGGCTAGAGCTTTACGGCGGCGAGCTAAGCACGCTCGTGATTTTACGAGCGAAATTTCAAAGCGAGGCGGCAAGCGCAAATTTTGATTTTGCAAAAACCTTCGGCAGTACAGATTTTTGCGAGATCACCGACGATTACCGCTACAAAAGCCGCTATCTGGCGCGCTACGGCATCCCGCCGCGATCTCTGATTTCGCGCATGCCCGCAGCGTTTTTAAAAAATTTAGCCGAGTTAAATTTCTCGCGCCGCCCTATGTGGATAGCGTTAAGCTCGCGCGCTTGGCGCTTGAGCTGGCGTGGACGAGGGCGTGCGGCGCAAAAAGCGAGTATCAAAAAAGCCTAGCCCCCGAAGCGCTTCACGAGCTGCGCGTGCAGATTCGTAAATTTAGAGCCGTTTTGAAGCTATCCGCGCCGCTTTTCGAAGCGGAGAAAAAAGATGAAATTTTAAAACTGCTCGCAGAATTTATGAGCCGCACCAATCAGCTGCGAGACCTTCACGTTTTTGCAGAGTTTTTAAGGGCCGACGACGCGCCTGCGAGCTTTTTACAGCAGCTAAATCTTATCGCGAAGCGCTCGGAGGATAAAATTTTAGAATTTCTTTCTAGCGCGGAATTTACGAATTTAAGCGGCGCTATTAGCGGCTTTTTAAGCGGCGCGGACGGCATCTACGCACGCAGCGAATATGAAAAAATTTCAAAAAAGTTCGCCTCCGCCCGCCTTTGCAAGCTGATTAAAAGCTTGCGCGCGGAGCTAAAAAATTTAAAGCAAGGCTCGCAGTTGCAGGTATTTCACGACGCGCGTATAGGGCTAAAGAGGCTGCGATACGCGCTTGAAATTTTTGCAAGAAGCTTTGATGAAGGCTGCGTCAAAGATCTGTTTAAGCGCACCAAGGCTGCCTGCGAGAATTTCGGTGCTCTGCAAGATATCAGCGTGTGGCAAAATTTCATCGCGATCTATCAAAAAGCAAGCGATAAAAGCGGCGTCGCGTTTGCGTATCTGCTGGCTCTGGACGCTCGCTTAAACGATCGCCGCGCCGAGCTGGAGGAAAAAATTTTAAATGAAAAAGAGCCTCTTTTGCGCGCGCTGAAAAGATCGCTGCGCAAAATCAAAGCATACGAATAAGGAAAGCCCGTGCAAAAACAGGAAAAAATCATAAAGATGTTCGATCAGATCGCGCCTACCTACGATCTGGCAAACCGCGCCATCAGCTTCGGCGTGGACGTTTCGTGGCGCAAAAAAGCGGTCGGGCTGACGCTTGAAAAGCTTAAAGGAAGGCTCGTGAGTATCGCCGACGTCGCGTGCGGCACGGGCGATATGATAAGCTCGTGGCGCGACGGCGCGGCACAGTACGGCGTGCAGATTGAGCGGATCGTGGGGATCGATCCTAGCGAAGGAATGCTCGAGGTGGCGAGGCAAAAATTCCCTAGCTGCGAGTTTATCAAAGCAACCGCGGGCGCTACGACGTTAGATAATGCAAGCGTGGATATTTTAAGCATCAGCTACGGTATAAGAAACGTCGTGGAGCTGGACGCGGCGCTTGCGGAGTTTAACCGCGTCATCAAACCGGGCGGCTCGCTCGTAGTTTTGGAATTTACCAAAGCCGCAAGCGGCGGGCTCGCGTTTAAAATCAGAGATTTTTACGTGAGCAAAATTTTACCCAAAATCGGCGCCTTTATCTCGAAAAACAAAGAAGCCTACGAATATCTGCCAAGCTCAATCGGCAGCTTCCTAGACGCCGCGAGCTTTAGCGAAAAGCTCAAAAACGCGGGCTTTGAGCTGCGCGTGCAAAAGGGCTTCAGCTTCGACGTCAGCACGCTTTTCATCGCGGAGAAAATCGCGCAAAAGAGCGACGATGCTTAGCGTAAGCGAGCTCAACGCCCAAGCCAAGACGCTTTTAGAGACGAGCTTTAGCTTCGTCGAGGTCGAGGGCGAGATCTCTAAGTTTAGAATTCAAAGCACGAGCGGGCATTGGTATTTTACGATCAAAGACGCGAGCGCGGCGATCGATTGCGCGATGTTTAAATTTAACGCCGCGCGGATAAATTTTATCCCCGCCGTCGGCGATAAGCTCATCGTAAGCGGCAAGGTCTCGCTATACGCTCCCACGGGCGCGTATCAGATCCAGGTATCAAACATACGCAAAAGCGGCGAGGGCGAGCTGGAAGCGGCGTTTGCCGCGCTAAAAGATAAACTTAGCAAAGAGGGTCTTTTTGATGCCACACACAAAAAGCAGCTTCCGAAATTTGCCCAAAGCATCGCGATCATTACAAGCGCGGGTTCCGCGGCACAGGCAGATATGCTTCGCACGGCGCAGGACCGCTTCGCGCTTTGCAAGATCGATCTGTATAACGCGCTAGTGCAAGGCGAAGGCGCGCCTGCTTCGATCATAAGCGCGCTGCGCGTAGCCGACGCGAAGGGCTACGATGCGATCGTCATCGCTCGCGGCGGCGGCTCGCGCGAGGATCTGTGGTGCTTCAACGACGAGGCTCTGGCGCGCGCGATCTACGCGGCCAAAACGCCCGTCATCTCGGCGGTCGGGCACGAAATCGATTTTAGCATCAGCGATTTCGTAGCCGATCACCGAAGCCTCACGCCCACCGCCGCGATGATCGACCTGCTGCCCGATATTTGCGCGATTTTTCAGAGCCTCGACGGTATAAGCGACGCACTTGATAGGCTGATAAAAGATAAAATTTCATCCGCGCAGAACACGCTGAGCCTCGCAGCTTTACAGCTTAAATCAAAATCTATCGAGCCAAAAATTTCAGGCTCGCTTGCGGGGCTTTCAAATTTAGAGCTTAAATTTAAAAATTTCATCGGCTCCAAACTAAGCGCCGCAGAGCATACGCTAAGTGCAAAGGACGAACTTTTGGCGCAAAAGGCGAAATTTTTTGAGATTACCAAAGACCTCGTTCAAATCCAAAAGGGCGGCAAAACGGTGAACTTGGGCGAGCTTGCCGCGGGCGACGAGTTCACCCTTTGCTCGCAGCAGCTCAGCAAAAATGCAAAAATCATCTAAAGGAGTCAAAATGGATAGGGTTTTAAATTTTAGCGCGGGCCCAAGCACCATCCCGCTGGGCGTGCTAAAGCAGGCGCAAGAGGAGCTGCTAAACTACGCGGGGCGTGGATTTTCGATAATGGAGATCTCGCACCGCACCAAAATTTTCGAGGAGGTTTTGCATAGCGCGATGGACCGCGTGCGCGATCTCTACGGCTTTTCGGACGATTTTACGATTTTGTTTTTGCAAGGCGGCGCAAGCCTTCAGTTCGCGCAGGTGCCGATGAACCTATACGTAGGCGGCGTTGCAGAATACGCCAACACGGGCAACTGGACGAGCAAGGCGATCAAGGAAGCGGGCGTGCTCGGCATAAACTACCGCGTGGTCGCAAGCAGCGAGGAGAGCAAATTCGACCGCATCCCCGAGGTTAAATTCTCTGACGGCGCCGACTACGGCTACATCTGCTCGAACAACACGATCTACGGCACGCAGTATCCGCAGCTGCCGCAGTGCGGCTGTCCGCTCGTAGTCGATAGCTCGAGCGATCTGTTTTCGCGCCCCGTGGATCTTAGCAGCGTGGGGATGTTTTACGGCGGCATTCAGAAAAACGGCGGTCCCGCGGGCGTCACGATGGTTGCGATCCGCAAGGATCTGCTGGATCGCGCAAACCCCAAAACACCGATGATCCTGCGCTACAAGACGCAGGCGGACGCGGATTCGATGAGCAACACCCCAAACACTTTCGGAATTTACATGCTAAATTTAATGCTCGGCTGGATCAAGGACGAAATCGGCGGGCTCGCGGCGATGCACGAGCGCAACAAGCGCAAAGCGGCGCTACTTTACGGCACGATCGATGCTAGCGGCGGCTTCTACCGCGGCCACGCGCAAAAGGATAGCCGCAGCCTGATGAACGTGAGCTTTAATATCGCAGACGCCGCGCTTGAGCCCGTTTTCGTCGCGCAGGCGGAGGCGGAGGGGATGATCGGGCTTAAAGGACACCGCGTCTTAGGCGGCATCCGCGCCTCGATCTACAACGCGATAAACTACGAGGACGTTGAAAAACTAGTCGCTTTTATGAGCGAGTTTGCGCGCAAAAACGGCTAACGGCGGTTAAATTTAGGCGGTTTGAACGCAGCTCGCGCTTATAGGCGAGATTGTTTAGGATCCGCGCTTACCTTGCCGCTGAGCTAGTGTTTGCCATAGTCCTCGCTTTTATAGCCGGTATTTTACAGCAGAAATAGCTTTGATGCGGCTTGGATTTCGCTGCTAGAATTTTATTGAAGGCAAAATTTATGATGTTAAATTTTGCATTGGATGAAGTCTGATGGCTTCGATTTTGCAGCGGCAAGCAGACTTGGTGCCGCTGGGATTTATTAGGTAGGATTTAACATTTAAAACGCTATTATCGATGTTCGAGGATGGAAGGCGGTTATTATTTGGGCGTAGATCGCTTAGCGTATCTGGCGCCTAAATTTAAGCTTAACCCTAAAAACGGGCAAAATTAAACGAAAGGATTTAAATGAGTTTTAAGAGATTTTTTGCAGTAGCGCTTACGGTGGGCGCTTTCGCTTCGGTGAGCGCAGAGGCTAGCGCTGCGGGGGATTTTTGTATCAAAAACGGCGGCGAGTTAATTGTCCGCAAAGACGGCAACGGCGTGGACTACACCGTTTGTAAGCTGCCCGACGGCACTATGATCGACGCTGAAGAATTTTATAAAACAGGCGGCGATTTGAGCAAATTTAAGAGCGTAAATCGATAGAATTTTATTGCTTGCGAGATTTGCGGCAGCGAAATTCCATAAAATTCTGCGTCAAAATTCCTCTTTAAAATTTAGATAAATTCTAGCTAGCAAGCGTTAGTGCAAGTAAATTCTTGGGCGCCACAAACGAAGTGATGAAGCAGAGTGATGGAAAAAATTCAATTATCTAAACATCAACGATGTGCGAAGATTTTGCTCCAGTAAGGCGCTGAAAGCGGCGGCTACGCAAAGCAGAAATTATTTTAAGCGATTTTACGCGACGCGCAGGAAACCTACTAGATTGCTTTATTAGGACGCAGATTTTTTTGGATATGCGATAAGCATTTGCGCTCATAGTTGCTGAGCTTAAATTTCATCCGTTCGTGGACGTCGCTCACTTTTTATTGTTTAAAAAGCTCAAATTTTAGTCGCTTGCGAGCGCCCATTCGCTTTCTTTGCCCGCGTAAATTTAGTGCGTGAAAACCACGACCTCGCCGCGCTCAAACGTGATCTGCCGTCCCGCTAGATACAGCTCGAAGTAGGGCTTCAAAAAGTCCTCCTGCGGTCTTTGCGCGTAGTTTGGATATTGCAAGTACGCAGGTAGCAGATAGTCGCAGTTGATCGAATAGTACGCCTCGCCGAGCACCCATAGCTTCGCATTGAGCTTAGGCGTATCTATCATCCACTCCGTGATCGCCTCATAGACGCCGTCCGCAAGCTCGTCTTTACTACTATGCGCGAAATCAAAACCCTCCTGCACGCGAGCAGATTTTATCTGTTCAAGCATCTTTAAAAGCTCGCTCTTGCCTAGAAATTCTGCGAAAATTTTTAAATTTCGAACGTACGCTAAAGCTAAGCTCTTAAGCGCTTCGTCGTTAAATTTCGGATCCTGCGGCGGGCAAAAATACCCGGGCGCCATGCTTTGATCGAATGCTTCCCGCGTCTGCTGCGCCGTGGCTGCGTAGATCGGCATTATGCGTGCTTGCAGCTCGGTGCCGTTTTGTAGCGGCGAAAACACCGCTCCCACGCCCACGCCCTCGGGCATAAAGCACTGAAAAAGCCCGTAAAGCTTATCCTGTAGATCGATCTCTTTGCAATCTAAGCTTAAATCTAGCCCCGCAGCCTCGTTAATGCGACTAGCGTACTCGAAATTCGTCATTTTCGCCCCTTTAAATTTTGACCGTCAAAGCATTTGCATGGAATTTTACCTAAATTTTACGCATTTGCCGAATTAAAATTTATGCGTGATGAGACTTTTATGGAATTTAAAATTTAGCGGTTCGGTTTGGATTCAGTACAGCGATAAAGCGATGGGGCGATGAGCGGCGACGGGTTGTCGCGCGGGCGGTTAGTAGCGGCGGATGGGTATCGCGCGGCGGGAGGACGGCGTCTGACAGCGACACCTGCGGCACGTGACGACAGGGGTAGCCGATGATCGCGCCCGCAGCGCCTGCAGGCCACTTGCTCGCAGAAGTGAGTTTTTCGCGCTCAGGCTGTTGTAAGGTGACGAGCGGCGTATTGGATGACGGCAGCGCTTGTAGCGCCCGTGATGAATGCTGTATTTTTCACAATCCCTCCTTCGGTAGAAATTTTATTAAATTTAGCTCGCCCTTTTACCGCTTGCATTAGTAGTGTCCTTCCATCTACTGGCCGTATCGCCGAAGAGGCGCAAACGCAGCATGCAATGTAATTTTACAGATCTTTTTATTTTGGCTAAAATAAGCAAAATTTTAAAGGAAAGATATGCTGATTTCTTACTCGCTGCAAGATAACCGAAAATTCGCTAAAATGAGAACTAGAATTTCGCGTAGAATTTATAAAGGGAGCAAGTTTATCCGTGCCGTCTGCGCGATAGATTTGCTTTTCGCTTTTGCGTTTTCGGCTTGTCTTTTTATTTTTGAGGACGATTGGATAGAGTTTGTACGTGAGTACTATGGCGATAAGTCCTGGATAAAGAGCTTAGGAGCGATCTTGCCTACTGCTTGCGCAGTTTTTTATATTTACGCTATTTGCGTTAGATCGTGGCTACTAAATTCCGCGATATATGATAAGAATAAAAATGTCACTTTCGGCGATTTTAGCATTGAAATTTCAGACGATTTAAAGGGGCAATTTATATTCGTAAGCGAGCGAGATACGCTCATTTATGATGCGGAATTTTGTGAAGTGGTAATGGAGCGCGATTTTTTGGTAATTTTGCTGGAAGGAAGTCTTTTTATCGCCGTACCCAACGAAGCGTTTAAAGAAATAAGCAAGGAGGAATTTGCTGCGAAATTAAACAAAACAATAAGCGAGGCAAAAAGCGAAATTTAAAAAGCTATGGGCAGATAGAACGGATATGATTGCGATCACAATGGAATCTTAGCCATAATGAAATTTTATCCGTTGCTTGCAAATCTTTTGCTATTTTTGTCTTAAAAATTTTTGCTAAAGAATTTTATTTATGCTTACGAGTGCATAGTAAAAGTATCGCACTAAAATTTATTAAGCTCGGTGATGTCCTCTTGAGAGTACGCCTAAAATATTTTTATGCTCACGCTCCGCACCGCTGCGGCGGTGCGGTAATGAGCGACGATAGATAAGAAGTTGTCGCGCGGCACCCGACAGCGACACCTGCGGTACGTGACGACAGGGGTAGCCGATGATCGCGACCGCAGCGCTCGCAGGCCACTTGCTCGCAAAAGCTGGCTTGCGCTCAGAGTGCGCATTATCGGCGCAAGGTCGGCGGCATTATTCGATCTGTTGTGCGCGAAATGAAATTTTATCGTTTAAATTCTAGAGCAAGACCTGCGCCTGCGGCGGCAAATTTGCTTGTAGGAATGAAATTTATCGTCCAAATTGAGTAAAAGATAAAATTCCAAATCGCGTGGGAGTTTAATGATTTGATTTTGCTTCGCCGCGCATCGGTTTGCGCGGCTTGTTTTAAAATTTATTCTATCCCCGCAAATGCTGCCTTTGCGTCCGCCAAATCTTTCTCGTCGGGGTGTTTCGCAGCCTCCGCCCAGCGTGCAAGTCGCTCGGGAGTGATAGGATGGGGCGAGTTGCCGCTAGAGGCCATTTTGCGCATCGTTTCAAGTAGATTCGGATCGATCGCGCCCTGGCAGGCAAACTCCCTTACAATCTCGTTGCCGTTTGCTTTAAGCCCCTCTTCAAAGCTATCCAAACACTTACGCGAATGCTCGCCGTCCGGTTCCGCGCCCAGAGTCATGAAAACGCCAAGCTTCTTGTTGTGAATTTTACGTAAAAAGCGCGTAAATTTCGCCTCGGCCTCGCCCTTATCGACGTAAAAGCCCAAGGCTATAAAGTCGTAGTCATCGACCTCGCCTTCAAAGTCGCGGAAATTTAAGCTCTCGCAGCCTAGTTGTTCGGCGATCGCATCGCCCACTTTTTTCGTGTTACCCGTTTGCGAGGTGTAAAGCACGATTTTTTTCATACAAAATCCTTTTTCATAATGTTTGCTATCTCTTCGTTGATGTTGTTGCCCCAAAAAATTCCGTCCAAGTTCAAGACCGATTTTTCATCCTTAAGCTCCAAAAGCCCCCAGCTTTGAAATTCTTTCAGCTTTTGTAATACTTCGTCGTAAATATTCGCGCTTAGCGCTTCTTTTAGCTCGTTTAAGCTTACGATCGGGTACTGAAACAGATTGCTTAGCACGCTATATTTTGCTTCGCGCTCATCGATTCGCGAGATCATCTTATGTCCCGAAACGCCGTAAATTCCGAAGCCCGCTACGTGTCCGCCCGCGCCGTTGCCGATAGGCAGGATATCCGTGCCCTTGTGGCTTAGCTTGATGTAGCCGTAGTTGTCGCGCCCTTTTCGAGCAAGCTTGGTAAGCTCCAAAACCTCGAAATTATCGCTTCCGACAAGTAGTGCGCCCGCAAAGGCGTGGTGCAGCTTCTTATCGATCTCTAGATCGTAGTAGGATTTGTCGATCTTTTTGTATAGCTCCGAGCCCTCGAAAAACATCAGCGAATAAAAGCTGGCGCTATCAAGTCCGAGCTCATCTACGTAGTGCGCGTCCTCTAGCGCTTCCTCCACGCTTTCGCCCGGGAAATTGTAGATGATATCGCAGCAGAGCATGCCGTCAAATTTTTCTCTAAAATCTTTTAGTCGCTCGATTGCGCGAGCGGGCTTATGCACGCGGTTTAGAAGCGCGCGCCCCTGCCTACTGAAGGTCTGCACGCCGATGCTAAAGCGGTTTACGCCAAAGCTTTGCAAGGCAAGCGCCTTTTGAAGGTCTAAATTATGCAGTGTGGTCTCTACGCTGATCTCGCAGTCCTCTGCGATCTTAAAATTTTTATTCAGCGCGCCTAGAACCTTTTCGAAGTGCGTCTCGCTAAAGACGCTCGGTGTGCCGCCGCCGAAGTAGATGCTTTTGATCTTTTTGGTGTCGAAGTAGGGCATCTCGCCGTAGTCTTTGATCTGGCGGATCAAAAATTTAGCGTATTCGTCCAGCTCGTCGCCGAGTTTGGAGCGCATCATCGAACAAAATGAGCAGATGTTGTCGCAAAAGGGCACATGCAGATAGATCACGCAGTCGCTGTCTTTCGCGGGCTGATCCAGCGCATCGAACAGCTCGTTTTCGCTTGCGGAAACGCTCTCGAAAAGTTTGGAGCGGTGGTGGGATTTAATGCGTTCTTTAAACATCTATTTCGTTGCCTCCGCGTAAATTTCATCCACCGTCTTGCCGATCTGCGGACTGCCCCGCAAGATGAGCGTCGGGGCCTTTAAAATTTTGCCCGATTTTACCGCTTTGGTATTTCTAAGGATCGGATTTGCTTTTAAAAAATCCTCCGTCTCACCGCCTACGATGACCATAATATCGGGGTTTTGCTCCAAGATATATTCGGCAGATACCGAAGGCGTGCTGCCTTTTAGGCCGTCTGCGATATTTTTGGCGCCTAGGCGAGCGAAAATATCGCCTACTAGGGTTTTATCGTTAAAAGCCATAGTGGCGTTTGAGCCGAAAAATAGCGCTACTTTTTTGCCGCGAAGAGCGGGTTTGCCTGCAAAAATTCCATCCATCTGCGCGCAAATTTTATCCGCCTCGCTCTCTTTTTTTACGATTGCGGCGACCTTCTTTACGTTTTGGCAGATCTCTGCGGTGGAGTTCGCATCCATCGCAAGGCTCTTAAGTCCCAGCTTTTGCAGATTCTCGCTAACGCCCGCGGAGTGAAAGCTCGTGATGACCAGATCGGGCTTAAGCTCTACGATCTTTTCCATATTCGGCTTGACGTAGGTGCCTACGCTCGGTAGTTTCGCGGTTTCTGTCTCCGGGCGGATCTTGCTCATCGAAGTAGTGGCGATCGCAGCGATCTGATCCTGCGCGCCTAAAGCGTAGATGATCTCGACTGCGGCGGGATCGAGCACTACCAGGCCTTTGGCAAGTGCAAAACTCGCCGAAAGCAAAGCTATAAGAATTTTTTTCACATTTTCTCCTTTTGCGGTAAGATAAATTTAGTTCCTAAATTTTCGACTATCAGGGCGTCAAAGCCGTAAATTTCTTTTATGATCTGCGGCGTAAAAAGCTCGCTCGCGCTGCCGCGATACCTTACTGCGCCATCTTTTAGCATCAAAATTTCATCGCAAA
The DNA here is from genome assembly GCA_937990735.1 of uncultured Campylobacter sp. Lineage (GTDB taxonomy): Bacteria > Campylobacterota > Campylobacteria > Campylobacterales > Campylobacteraceae > Campylobacter_B. The sequence goes on from CALKQT010000029.1 coordinate 66,266, forward strand.
ACAGCGAGGCTAAATTTAGATCGTGCAGCACGATGACGCTCGTTAAATTTAAAGAGCGCGTCAGGTTTTCGCAGATGCTCATCGCCTCGATCGCGTAGTTCATATCTAGCGCGCCCGTGGGCTCATCGAGCAGTAAAATTTCAGGCTCGCTGACGAGCGCTCTGGCAAGCAGCACGCGCCCGAACTCGCCGCCGCTTAGCTCAAACGCGCTGCGATTTAAAAATTTCTTCACGTCCAAAAGCTCGGCGATTCGCTCTACCTTGTCGCGGTCGCTGGCATCGTAGCCGCTAAATGCACTTTTTAGGCGGCAAAATCTGCCCGCAAGTAAAATTTCATTCACGTTTAGCGCGGCTGCGAGGGCTGTTTTTTGTGGCACGAAGCCGATGAGCGCGGCAAGCTCTTTGAGGCTATATTCGCTTGCTTTTTTGCCGTTTATTTCGATGATGCCGCTTGCGGGCTTTAAAATTTGCAATATATTTTTTAACAAGGTGCTCTTGCCGCAGCCGTTAGGACCCAAAATCCCGTAAAATTTGCCCCGCTTTA